>JBBIPS010000027.1:0-16869 GCA_037442725.1 Burkholderiales bacterium
TCCTGCTCTTGGTGCATGGCGACGATCCTGTCGACCTTGTCTCGGATGTCCATACGGCCGGGTTTCCGCTCAACCTCGGCCACATTGACTTCGACGCGACCGTGGGCGAAACGCTGCACCTCACGGCGCGGTTGACTGCCGCGGCGAGCATCGACGGTATCGGCAGCGCGGATGCCGACATGTTCGGCAGCTACTCGGCGCGGATCTTCGATCCATTGAGTCGCGGCTATGACATCACCTTTTCGGTCGAGCCGTTGCCGGTGCCCGAACTTCCTGTCAGCGCAATGTTTGCCGCCGGGCTCGGTGCGCTTGCTCTTGTGGGCGCGCGCCGTCACCGCGATTCACCCAGCGGCCTCGTCAGTACCACGAGCGCTACGAGGTCGGCTGCAACGTCCGGGTGACTTCGTCTGGACGTGGCGGGTCGATCCGGGTAGCCAGCCACGTCAAAGCCCTCTCAGCGACCGCGACTTGCGCGTTGTCGCGGGCGCCGCGCAAGACGCTGCATCGAACCGATACAGCGGCGCGCTGACGCTGCCACAGCGGCCGCTGGCATGGCAACGCCCTCGGCGTGGCCGTGCGTCCTATTTGGCGCCGTTCGCGGCGTCGGCTTCCTTGCAACTCGGCGAGCAGACGAACTGGGCCTTGCCGAGCAGGCGGCGCGACTTGAGTGCGCTGCGCGGCCGGTGCTTGCCGCACAGGAAGCACGACATCGTGGCTGCGCCAAAGGCGCCGGCGGCGGTAAAGGGTGAACCGGGGGTCTTGCTGCGATAACGCAGGCCATCGGACTCGATGGCGGTCTTGGTGTCAGCTTTGGCCATGGGGCGATACGGGCGAAGCGGCGGCTGCGCAAGAGTTGGAGGCTCCGCAACGGGCTCTGGACGCACGCTGCGGCCCAGCGATTATGCCACAATGCATTAAGGTTACATAATATACATTGTCGCGTTTCAATCAAGCAGATCGACATGCAACCATCGCATCACGCGGGGGCTTCACCTGAAGTCGTATCGCGGCCCGGTCGTGGCAACGATTTCCTGCGCCACGATGCAGGCCCGAGTGGCGCTGGCCAGGCCTTGACGTGTCGAGCAACTGCCGTCACGGCGCGAAGTGACGGCAGCGCAATTGCGGCGCGCTGCGCTTTCTATTCGCCCTCGTCGCCGTCGTCGGTGCCGCCGTCCACTTCGCCGGCGTCGTTCGAAGCCTCCGGGTTCTGGACCGGTTGATCGAGCGGTCGGCAGATTCGACGTTGCAACTTCTCAAGGCGCTCTGAATGCTCGACGAGCGCCAGCACGGACTGCGGATCCAGCATCAGCGCAAAGGGGTTGGACTTGCGTGCGACGGTTTGCATGGCGGACTCCTTCTCAGTCTGCTGCATTTACTGTAGAGCCGTCCGGCCAGGAGCGGAAGTCAGCGTCACGGCAGGATTCGTGTCGGAACCAGGCCGACAGAGCGCATCGACGCGGCGCGGTCCTTTATCGGCGCCAAAGCTCGAGTTGCGCAGCCAGCTTGTCGCGCCCGGCGCTGCGGGCGAAGTCGGCGGCCGTCAGCTCGCGCTCGTTGCGCAGCATCGCGTCGGCGCCGCGTGCCAGCAGGATCTGCACCGACATTTCACTGCCGTAGCGCGCCGCCATCATCAGCGCGGTGCTGCCGTTCGGCGAGCGCGCATCGATGCGCGCGCCATGGTCCAGCAGCAGTGCCACCAATGCCGCATCGGGACCGGTGGCGGCATAGTGAAGCGGCGTCCAGCCCGCACGATCGACCCGGGCACCGCGGTCGACCAGTCGCTTTGCCCAGTCGGTGCGGCCTTTCAACGCCGCGATCATCAACGGGGTCTCGCCGGCGGCATTTGTCGCATCGATCTGCAGCCCCGAGTGCCGCAGCAGAGCCTCGACGACGTTGGATGAGTCGTTGCGCAGCGCCAGATAGAGCCCGACCTGGCCGTTTTCGTCACGGGAATTCGGATCGAACCCACGCTGCAGCAGGCTGCCGATGGTGCCTGCGTCGTCGCGCAGGATGGCACTGAAGAAGTCATCGTAGGCGCCGGCGGTTGCGACAGAAACTATAGCCACAATAACAAGATAGGCGATTGTCCTAATGCAACGCCTTAACATTCTCCTGACTCCGCAACAGGCCCTTGCAGTCCGAACAAACGCTCGAAGTTGCGGCTCGTGGCGACGCCGACGGCCTCGATGTCGACTCCCTTGATAGCGGCCAACTGCGACGCGACGTGAGGTACCCACGCCGGCGAGTTCGTGTGGCCGCGGTGCGGCACGGGTGCCAGGTAGGGACTGTCGGTCTCGATCAGGCAACGCTCGAGCGGGACGAAGCGCGCCACGCTGCGCAGATCCTCTGCATTGCGGAAGGTCAGGATGCCGGAGAACGAGATGTGGAAGCCCAGATCGAGCGCGGCGCGCGCGACGTCGACCGTCTCGGTGAAACAGTGGAACACGCCGCCGATTCGCCCGCCCTGCTCTTCGCGCAGGATCGCCAGCGTGTCACGCGACGCGCTTCGCGTGTGGATCACCAGCGGGAGATGCAAAGCGTGCGCGGCACGGATGTGCACGCGAAATCGCTCACGCTGCCAGGCCATGTCGGCCGCGCTGCGGCCGTCCAGTCGGAAGTAGTCGAGCCCGGTCTCGCCGACGGCGACCACCCGGTCGCGCCGCGCCAGCCCGAGCAGGCGATCGACGCTCGGCTCCTCGACGCCGAGGTTGTCCGGATGGACGCCGACGCTGGCCCAGAGGTTGTCGTACTGCGATGCCAGCGAGTACACCGTCTCGAACTCCTCGAGCGTGGTGCAGATCACCAGCGCCCGGTCGACGCCGGCTGCGGCCATATCGGCACGAATGGTGTCGATGCGGTCGTACAGCTCGGGAAATCCGAGGTGGCAATGCGAGTCGACGAACATCGGCTGCCGGGTGCACGTGCGCCGCGATGGGCGCGACGTCAGACCGTCTGGGTCGGCTTGGAAGACGAGATCGAGGTGCCCAGGATCTCTTCGATCTTCAGCCTGAGCAGGCGGGTCTTCTCGTCGGCAGGGAAGCGTACTCCGACGCCTTGGGTGCGGCCGCCAGACGCGTTGGCCGGCGTGATCCATGCGACCTTGCCCGCAACCGGATAGCGCTGCGGGTCGTCGGGCAACGACAGCAGCAGGTAGATGTCCTCGCCCAGCCGGTAATTGCGGCCGGTCGGCACGAACAGCCCGCCGTCGTTGAGCAAGGGGATGTAGGCCGCGTACAAGGCACCCTTCTCGCGGAACACGAGCTGGATCACGCTGGGCCTGGCCGACGCGCTGGCCGCGCCGTGCGCGCCAGAGGACGCCGGATCTGCCGGGCGAGCGGGGGGATGGCTCATGAGGCGCAGTTTAGCGAAGTGCGGGGCTCACGGTGCTGCGCGCGGACCAGACCTTCGCGGCTTGCGCCACGAGCGACTCGACCAGCAGCGGCGCATTCCACGGGTGTTCCTCGTGGCGCGCCGCCTGCAGCAGCGCGCGCTGCCACGCTACCAGCGCGGCCATGTCGGTGGCCGGCGGCACAGTGGCCGCGGCAAAGAATCGTGCCGCGCCGCCAGCGGCCCGCGCCTGTGCGTCGTGTGCGAGCTTGTGCAATGCGTCGATCGCGCGCGGCAGTGGCCAGCCGACCATGGCGCTCGCGTCACCCGCGGCCACCCGCTTCGGCAACTCGGCCAGCAGCGCCGGTGTCAGCCCCTCTGCGGCCCACGCCAGCGCCTCGATCGGGCTGCCGGCTGCGAAGGCCAGCAGCGCATCGGGTGTGGTCAGCCCGCGCTCGCGCAACCAGGGCATTGCCAGCTCGGGGCCGGGCAGCGCTAGCCGCAGGCGCTGGCAGCGGCTGCGCAGCGTCGGCAGCAGCAACTCGGGGTCGATGCTCGTCAGCAGCAGATGCAGTCCGGGCGCGGGTTCCTCCAGCGTTTTCAGCAACGCGTTGGCGGCTGGCACGTTGAGCGCGTCCGCCGGATGGAACAGCAGCGCCTTGCCGCGGCCGCGGCCGCTGGTGCGGTGCGACCAGTCGATCGCCTCGCGCACCTGGCCGACGCGCAGGTCGCGGCTCGGTTTGGCGTCGGCCCTGCCCACGCGCGGCTCGTCGTCCGCCGGCCAGCCCAACTTCTGGCGCAGCGCATCGGGCAACACGGTCAGCAGGTCCGGATGCGCGCGCCTGCGCACCAGGTGGCAACTGGTGCAACGCCCGCACGGTGCGGCGCCGGGATCCTCGCACAGCCAGGACTGCGCCAGCACGAACGCGAATTCGAGGTGCCCGACGCCGGCCGGGCCGACGACGAGCAGCGCTTGCGAGCGCCGCAATGCGCGCGCCTGCGCCATGGCATCGGTCAGCCACGGCAACGGCAGCGTGCCTCGCTCGTCGACGCCGACGACGTCGGGCTCGGTGCGTGCAGCAGCGGTCGCCATGTCAGTTCCGTCCCAGGCGCAGCGCGAGGGCGCGCTCGACCTGGGACCACACGGCGTCACGATCGCAGTCGGCATCGATGCGCACGAAGCGCGCCGCTGCGTCCTGCGCGCGCGCTGCATAACCGGCGCGCACGCGCGTGAAGAAATCCAGTTCCTCGCGCTCGAGCCGATCGGCCGCACGCGCCGCGGCGCGGCGGGCGGCGGCCACTGCCGGCGGCAGATCGAACCAGATCGTGATGTCGGGTTCGATCAGACCGTGTGCGCCCCGCTGCACCCAGCGCTCGAGTTGCGCCAGCACTTCGAGATCGAAGCCACGGCCGGCGCCCTGGTACGCGAACGTCGCGTCGGTGAACCGGTCGCACAGCACCACCGCGCCACGCGCCAACGCCGGCAAGATGACCTGGCGCAGGTGATCGCGTCGCGCGGCGAAGACGAGCAAGGCCTCGGTGAGCGCATCCATTTCGCGCTGCAGGAACAGTTCGCGCAATGCCTCGGCCAGCGCCGTGCCACCCGGCTCGCGCGTCAGCACCAGTTCGCGTCCGCGCGCGCGCACCCAGCCCGCCAGCGCCTCGATGTGCGAGGACTTGCCGGCGCCGTCGATGCCTTCGAGGGTGATGAATTGCCCTGCCATGAGTCAACAGATCAAGTTGCGCGCCGGGTCGTCCCGGCATCCAGGCCGGTGCCGGTCATCTCGACTCGCGCCGCGGATTTCGCTGGTACCGGTTCACCGCCCGATTGTGCGCGGCGAGGTCGTCGCTGAAGACGCTGCTGCCATCGCCGCGCGCGACGAAGTACAGCGAGTTGACCGCTGCGGGTTGGACGGCGGCGCGCAGAGCGGCAGCGCCTGGCATCGCGATCGGTGTCGGTGGCAGGCCGCTGCGCGTGTAGGTGTTGAACGGCGTGTCGCGTTGCAGGTCGTGCTTGCGCAGGTTGCCGTCGAACGCTTGGCCCAGGCCATAGATCACGCTCGGGTCGGTCTGCAGCGGCATGCCGATGCGCAGGCGGTTGATGAAGACTGCTGCGACGTGCGCACGCTCGGTGCCCTGCGCCGTCTCCTTCTCGACGATCGAGGCAAGGACCAGCGCATCGTCGGCGTTGCGCAGCGGCAGGCCGGGCGTGCGCTGCGCCCAGGCCGAGGCGAGCCGCTGGCGCATCGCCTCGGCGGCACGGCGCAACAGCGTCAGGTCGCTGACGCCACGGCTGTACAGGTAGGTATCCGGGAAGAAACGTCCTTCCGGTGCCACGCCGGGCTGTCCGAGCGCGGCCATCAGCTGCGCGTCGCTCATCGTTGCGCTGACGGCTCTGAGGTTCGGCGCACGCGTCAATTCGGCACGCCACTGGCGCCAGGTCCAGCCTTCGACCAGACGAACGCGCTCGAACGCCTCATCGCCCTGCACCATCTTGGCCAGCAACGCGCGCGGCGTGACGCCCGGCTCGAGCTCGTAGCTGCCGGCGCGAATGCGGCGCGCCTGGCCGGAGAGGCGGAACCACTGGTACAGCGCCCACGGGTCGGTGACCACCCCGGCGCGCACCCAACCTTGCGCCACCTCGCGCGGCGGCGTGCCGGGCTCGATCGACAGCTCGACGCTCGGTGCGGCCAGTGTCAGCGGCCGATTCAACCACCACGCGATGGCGCCGACGGCGATGAGCGCACCGGCCAACAGCACGGCGGACACGACGCGCGCCCAGGCCCACGAGGCGAATCGACGCGCCGGCCGGACAGCGCCGCCGGCCCTGTCGACGGGGGCCTGTCGCGAGTTGCGCCTGCGCTTCATTGCTGCGGCACATTGGCCGGCTGGGTGGGCCTGTTTCGGATGTGGGACATGGCGCTCGATGATAATCGGCGCCATGGGCCAACCCGTCAGCGTCACCGGCGCCGCGCGCCTGCCCGATTGGGGTCTGATCCGGGCTCGCGGCGTCGACTGCGCCAGCTTCCTCCATGGCCAGTTGACGCAGGATTTCGAGCATCTGCGCAACGACCAGGCACGGCTGGCCGGTTATTGTTCGGCCAAGGGTCGGCTGCTCGCCAGCTTCGTCGGCTGGCGGCCGCGCTCCGACGAGATCATGCTGGCCTGCAGCGCCGATCTGCTGCCGGCGACCTTGAAGCGTCTGTCGATGTTCGTGCTGCGCGCGAAATGCAGGCTGGAAGATGCGAGCGCCGAAACGGCGCTGTACGGCCTGGCCGGCAGCGCTGCTTCGGCGTGGCTCGGCTCAGCCCTGTCCGACACATTGGCGGTACCTTGGAGTGTCGCGGCGCTGGCCGCAGGCCAGGTGCTGCGACTGCCCGACGTCGAGGGTGTAAGGCGCTATCTGCTTGCCCAGCCGGCCGCGGACCCGGCACCCGCCGTGCCGGCACTGGATGCGCGCTGGTGGCAATGCTTGGATGTGCGCAGCGGCGTACCGCGCGTCGTCGCTGCGACCGCCGAGCAGTTCGTGCCTCAGATGGTCAACTTCGAGCTGGTTGGCGGCGTCAATTTCCAAAAGGGTTGCTATCCCGGCCAGGAAGTGGTGGCACGCAGCCAGTACCGCGGAACCTTGAAGCGCCGCGCGCTGCTGTTCGATTGCAGCGCCGACCTGAGGCCGGGCCAGGAAGTGTTCCACAGCGCCGATCCCGCGCAGCCGGCGGGCCAGGTGGTCAACGCGGCGCGCCTGCCGCAGGGCGATTGCACGGCGCTGGTCGAGGTCAAGCTTGCGGTGCTCGACGGCGGCACGCTGCATGCGGGGACAATCGACGGGCCGCTGTTGCGGCCTGCCTCCCTGCCCTACCCGCTGCCGGCCGACGCCTGAACACCGCGCGACCTGCCGGTTTCGACGCCTCGGTGATCGGCATCAACGTCGGTGCATGGCAGCGCAGACTCACAGCGCGCGCACCATCTCCACGTGCGGGATGCCGGCCTCGTCGAACACTTCACCGCGCGCAACGAAGCCGGCACGGGCGTAGAACGGTGCGGCCGAGGTCTGCGCATGCAGCAGCGCCTCGCGGTCGCCACGCTCGCGCGCCGCACGCATCAGCGCGTCGAGCACGGCGCGCCCGATCGCGCTGCCGCGCATCGACGGCAGCACCGCCATGCGACCGATCTTGGCCACGCCAGGCACATGCTCGAGCAGGCGGCCGGTGGCCAGTGCCACGCCGAAGTGATTGAACGCCACGGCATGCACGCAACCGGCATCGGCGGCATCCCACTCCATCTCGGCCGGGATCTTCTGTTCCTCGATGAAGACCTTGCCGCGGATCGCCCCGGCCTCACGGCCGAGCGCCTGCCAGCTTCCGACACGCACGTCGACCATCGACTTGCCGGCCTCGAAGTCGCGCAACACGTCGCGCAGCGCCTGCGGCACCGGCAGCGAGGTCTGTGCGGCCGGGTCGGCAAAGACGTAGACCAATTCGCCTCCGACGAGCAGGTCGTCGCCGCGGAAGGCGGCGCAGTTGAGCACGAACGACGAATTGCCGATGCGCTGCGTCTGGATGCCGATATCGAGCAGATCGTCGTAGTGTGCCGACGCGTGGTACTCGAGTGTGGCCTTGCGCACATAGAGATCGCCACCGAGGCTGGCCATCGTCTCGTGGTACGGCAACGCCAGCGCCCGCCAGTAGCTCGCCACCGCGGTGTCGAAGTACATCAGGTAGTGGCCGTTGAAGACGATTCTCTGCAGGTCGACCTCGACCCAGCGCACGCGCAGCCGGTCGAGGTGTCGGAATTCGGATCTCTTGGTCATTGAAACTCGCTCATCGAGGGTCTCGCCGTGAATGTCTCGCCGCCGGACCGGGTCACCGCATCCAGGCGATTTTCAGCGCATCGGCGGCGACGCGTTGCGCCTGGGCGGCCTCCTTCAGCGCGCGGCCCATCTTGATGAAGTCGTGGGTCAGGCCGCGGGCCAGTTCGAGCGAGACCGCGACGCCGGCAGCGCGCAGCCGGTCGGCGTAGGCCAGGCCTTCATCGACCAGCGGGTCGCATTCGGCCAGGATCACGCACGCCGGAGCCACCTCCGCGAGGTCATCGGCTTCGAGCGGCGCAAAGCGCCAGTCGTGGCGTTGCGATGGCTCGATGTAATGGTCGAAGAACCAGCGCACGTCGGCCGCCTCGAGCAGGAAGCCATTGGCGAACAGCCGGTGCGACGCGCTGTCGGCATGCGCGATCGTGCCGGGCGTGATCAGCAACTGCAACGCCAGCGGCAACGCGATGTCGCGTGCGTGGATCGCGCACGCCGCCGCCAGCGTGCCGCCGGCGCTGTCGCCGCCCACCGCGAGCCGACGGGCGTCGACACCGATCGACTCGCCATGCCGCGCCAGCCAGTGCAGCGCAGCCCAGGCGTCGTCGACCGCGGTCGGGAAACGGTGCTCGGGTGCGAGCCGGTAGTCCAGCGCCACGACTGCACCGCCGCAGCGCAGCGCGAGCTGGCGACACAGGCTGTCGTGCGTCTCGAGCCCGCCGATGACGAAGCCGCCGCCGTGCAGGTACAGCAGCGCGGGGCGCACGTCGTGGCCATCGGCATACAGCCGGGCCTTCAGGGGCGCGCCATCTGCGGCAGGAAGCGTCAGGTCCTGCACCCTGGCCAGCGGCGCACGCGGCGGCTCGAGCACCTCGGCCACTTGCGCGTAGGCGGCACGCGCCTGACTCGGCGTCAGCGTGTGGAACGACGCTCGTCCGGCGCGGCGTATGCGCTCGAGCAGGCTGGCCATCTGCGGCGTCAGGAGGCGGGTCGTCATGCAGGCGCTGCGGCGTACGAAGCAGGACGCAGCATACTGTGGCACCGCGCTGAGGCGTCAACCACCCCATCGGCAACACCATGACCCGCATCCTCTACCTGACCCAGATCGAACTCGACCACGGCGCCATCGGCTGCCTGCCACGGGAGTGCGAACGCGTCGGCATGCACCGGCCGCTGATCGTCTCCGACCCCGGCGTGCGCGCCGCCGGCGTGCTCGACAAGGCGCTGGCCGCACTCGGCGGCTTGCCGCACGCGGTCTTCGACCAGACCCCGAGCAACCCGACCGAGGCCGGGGTTCGCGCCGCGGTCGACGTCTATCGCACCCAGGGCTGCGACGGGCTGGTCGCGGTGGGTGGCGGCTCGAGCATCGACCTGGCCAAGGGGGTGGCAATCCTCGCGACCCATCCGGGTGCGCTCAAGACCTACGCCACCATCGAAGGTGGCAGCGCCAGGATCAACGAAGCCGTCGCGCCGCTGATTGCGGTGCCCACCACTGCCGGCACCGGCAGTGAGGTCGCGCGCGGTGCGATCGTCATCGTCGACGACGGCCGCAAGCTCGGTTTCCACAGTTGGTCGCTGATGCCCAAGGCGGCAATCCTCGACCCCGATCTCACGCTCGGCCTGCCGCCGGCGTTGACCGCGGCCACCGGGATGGACGCGATCGCGCATTGCCTCGAAACCTTCATGGCGCCGGCCGTCAATCCGCCAGCCGACGGCATCGCACTCGACGGCCTCGAGCGCGGCTGGTCGCACATCGAGCGCGCCACCCGGGACGGCGGGGACCGCGTGGCGCGCTGGAACATGATGAGCGCGAGCATGCAGGGCGCGCTGGCGTTCCAGAAGGGTCTGGGCTGCGTGCACTCGCTCAGCCACAGTCTGGGTGGCGTCAACCCGAGGCTGCACCACGGCACGCTCAACGCGATGTTCCTGCCCGCCGTGGTGATGTTCAATGCATCGGCGCAGTCGATGCGCGAGAACCGCCGGCTGCAGCGGATTGCCCACGCCATCGGCGTGGCCGCGTGCGACCCCCAAGGCACCGAACTCGCTGCGGCGATCCGCGCCCTCAACTCGCGGCTCGGCCTGCCTGCCGGCTTGGCAGCGATGGGCGTGACGCGCGACCTGTTCGAGCGCGTGATCGATGGCGCGATGGCCGATCACTGCCACCAGACCAATCCGCGCATCGCGACCCGCGACGACTACCGGGCGATGCTCGAAGCATCGATGTAGAGACGCCGCGTCAGCGCACGGTCGCAGATGACGGCGACCCGGCCATGACGAGCGGCCGGGCCGTCCGGTTTGTTGCCTTCGATCGGTGGCGTGGTGCGGCGACTCGGCATGGCGACGCGCACGCCAACGCCCATCGGCACACCGCGCCGGGCGTCGGCACAGTCCGCCCGGCGCCCTCGGTCAGCCGTGCTTGCGGGCGAAGAACTGCGCGTCCTCGGTCGAGCCTTTCAATGCCGCGGTCGAAGCTTGCGCCTCGATCGTCGTGGCCACCGCGTCGAAGTAGCCGGTGCCGACTTCGCGCTGGTGCTTGACGGCGGTGAAGCCCTTCTCGGCGGCAGCGAATTCCTTTTCCTGCAATTCGACGAAGGCGCTCATGCTGTTGCGCGCGTAACCGTAGGCCAAGTCGAACATCGAGTAGTTCAGGCTGTGGAATCCGGCCAGCGTGATGAACTGGAACTTGTAGCCCATCGCTCCCAGTTCGCGCTGGAACTTGGCGATCGTCGCGTCGTCCAGGTTCTTCTTCCAGTTGAACGACGGCGAGCAGTTGTACGCCATCAGCTTGCCGGGGAACCTGGCATGGATGGCGTCGGCGAATTTCTTCGCAAACGCCAGGTCGGGCGTACCGGTCTCGCACCAGATCAGGTCGGCATACTCGGCGTAGGCCAGGCCGCGGCTGATGGCCTGGTCGAGGCCCTTCCTGCTACGGAAGTAGCCCTCGACCGTGCGCTCGCCAGTGAAGAACGGCCGGTCGTTGGCATCGATGTCGCTCGTCACCAGATCAGCGGCCTCGGCATCGGTACGCGCCAGCAGGATGGTGGGCGTGCCCATGACGTCGGCGGCCAGGCGCGCAGCGACGAGCTTGGACACGGCTTCACGCGTCGGCACCAGCACCTTGCCGCCCATGTGACCGCACTTCTTGGCGGCGGCGAGCTGGTCCTCGAAGTGCACCGCGGCAGCGCCTGCCTCGATCATCGACTTCATCAGCTCGAAGGCGTTGAGCACGCCGCCGAATCCGGCCTCGGCATCGGCCACGATCGGCACGAAGTAGTCACGGTAGTCGGCGTCGCCGGGCCCCTTGCCCTCGCTCCACTGGATCTGGTCGGCACGGGCGAAAGTGGCGTTGATCTTCCTGACCACCTTCGGCACCGAGTCCACCGAATACAGCGACTGGTCGGGGTACATCTCGCCGTTGCTATTGGCGTCGCCGGCGACTTGCCAGCCCGACAGGTAGACCGCCTTCAGACCGGCCTTGACCTGCTGCATCGCCTGGTTGCCGGTGAGCGCACCGAGCGAGCCGACAAACGGCTCCGAGTTGATCAGTTGCCACAGCTTGTCGGCGCCACGCCTGGCCAGCGTGTGCTCGATCTGCAGCGAGCCGCGCAGGCGCACCACGTCGGCGGCGCTGTAACCACGCTTGATGCCCCGCCAGCGCGGGTTGTGTGCCCAGTCCTTCTCGAGGGCGGCGATCTGCTGGTCACGGGCGAGTTCGGTCATGAAAGCTCCTGGATGAGTTGAGTTGAGGATCGTTGCCGGACACCAAAGCCATGTCTTGTCGATGCTCAAGCGTACGTCTTCAGGTCGCCGCTGTTGATACTTATGTCTTATAGAAGACATAAAGTTATTGTCAATAAAATCAATGAGTTACTGCTTCAATACCGCACTATGAAACATGATCTTTTGTCATGAAAAATGCTTGTGCGACGCACAAGAGCTGGATGTCATATAGTGATATTCAGATTTGATAATGTGAAAATCGATCGAGCGGCGTGCGTCTCGCCCGCGATCGTTGTGGCCACCAGCCGAATGCAGGGGTTCGCCTCGCCTGAGGACCAAGGTGGAGCCACCTATGATCGCCAACCGATCCGTCTGCGGTGCGCTATGTCGACATTCGCGTTTGTTTCGCAAACCAGCTTCATGCGCTGCCCGGCACTGGCAGACCATCACCCGTTCGGCGTCGCCGGTCTGCCCTGGGACGGGGCCGTCACGAATCGCCCCGGTGCTCGATTCGGCCCCGGTGCGATCCGCGTGGCCAGCCACATGCTCTGCGACGGCACGCATCCGCATTTCGACGTCGACCTCGCCGGCGTGCTTGGCGATGCCGGCGACCTGCCGCTGCCCAACGCGGGCGGCCTGGCGCAAACTCGAGCCGCGCTGCAGCCACAGGTCGCAAAGTTGATCCGCCGCCACCACATGGCCTGGCTCGGTGGCGATCACTCGCTGACGCTGGCGCTGCTGCGCGCCTATCGGGACTGGCTTGGCCAGCCACTGGCGGTCATCCACTTCGACGCGCATTGCGACACCTGGAGCGACCACTTCGGCGAGGCCAGCGGACATGGCACCTGGGTCGCCGAGGCGCTGCAGGAAGGTCTGGTGCGCAATCAGTGCTTTGCCCAGATCGGCATCCGCTCGGCCGGCGTGCGTGCCGCGCGAGAGCATGTGCGAGAGCAAGGCGGTCTGATCTTCACCGGGCGCGAACTGCGCGGACTGGAGTCGCCCGCACAGCTGGGTCCGGTCGTGCAGGCGATTCGTGCCCGGCTGCAGTCGCACGCGCTGCCGCCGCTGTACCTGAGCCTGGACATCGACTGCCTCGATCCGGCGTATGCACCGGGGACAGGGACGCCCGAGCCGGGCGGCATGACCAGCAACCAGGTGCTCACGCTGCTCGAGGAACTGGCCGACCTGCCATTCGTCGGCATGGACTGCGTCGAGGTCGCGCCAGCCTATGACCATGCGGAGATGACCAGCGCCTCAGCGGCAACTTTCGTCTGGACCTATCTGGCCGGCCAGCGCCGGCTGCACCCCTCGCGTCGCGCCGAGGACTGAAACACGCGGGTCTGCACGGGCGAACGCACGCAACGGATGCGCCGGGCTTGATGCTGCGCAAGGTCGGCTGCGAGGCGAGGCCAAGAATCCGGGTTATCCATCGGAGGTGATCATGTGCCCACAAGCCGCTCGTCCCGCCCGCCCGGCGCGCTCTGCCCGACCGGCGCTGCCGTCGACGGCAACGCTCGATCAGACGCACCGCCGCATGATCGAAGTGCTGGCCGAACTGCGAAGCCTGGTCGGGCATCTCGACGCCGACGGTGTCGATGCGGCGGCGCGCGCGAGTGCGGCGACGATCCGGGATTTCCTCGCCGACAACGCGCGCGCGCACCATGCTGAAGAGGAGCGCCTGGTCTTCCCGGCATTGCTGCGCGATGGCGATGCCGAGTTGGTGCAGGACGTGCTGCGCCTGCAGCAGGATCATGGCTGGCTGGAGGAAGACTGGCTCGAGCTCGAGCCTCAGCTCGAGGCCGTCGCCAACGGGTATAGCTGGTACGACCTCGACCTGCTACGACAGGCAGTGGACGTCTATGCCAGCTTGTACATCGACCACATTGCGCTCGAGGAGTCGCGCATCTATCCGGCGTGGCGCCGCCGCCAGGCTGGCAGCGACGTCTGAGCGACCCGGGTGCCTGGCTGCGCCTGGCCCGGCGTCCGAGGAAGGTCAGGCAAGCCTGGGGCGACCCGGCGTTCGCCTGCGGGAGACCGAAATCCCATCCCACCTCCGGCGGCCGAACGCCCTCACACCGGTAGTGCCGTCGTCTTCTTGACGGTGCGCAGGACCAGCATCGAGTTCGAGCGCTCGACGCCGGGCAGTCGCATCAGCACCTGGGTGTGGAAGCGCTCGAGGTCCTCGGCGTCACGGTAGCTGAAGCGGATCAGGTAGTCGTTCGAACCGGCGACGTAGTAGCAGTCGAGCACCTCGGGCTCGTCCCGCACGGCCTGCTCGAACGCCTTGAGCAGCGCGTCGCTCATCGTCGCCAGGTTGATGATCGTGAAGCAGGTGCCGTGCTGCTCGATCGCCTTGGCGTCGAGCAGCGCGACGTACTGCGCGATCACCCCGGCATCCTCGAGTTGCTTGACACGACGCAGGCACGCCGAGGGCGACAGGTGTACGCGCTCGGCGAGTGCCACGTTCGAGAGCCGGCCGTCGATCTGGAGCAAGGCCAGGATCTGCCGATCGACCGCATCCAATTGCGGTTTCTGCTTGCCAGTTCGCATGAAATGCGGTTGATGCTCCAATGGTCGGCATTGTATTGCGCCATGGCTGAAGTGGGCGCGCGATTGCGCAAGCACATTGCGCGCTGGTCTGTCTAGACTGTGCAGCGCGGCCGGTCCACACTGACCGCGGCCCCGAACACCAGCCCGAAGGAATGCCGCCGTGCCCCATCGTCTAGACGCGTACTGGATGCCTTTCACCGCCAATCGCCAGTTCAAGAAGGCGCCACGCCTGCTCGCGAAGGCCCACGGGATGCACTACTGGACCGAGGACGGCCGCCAGGTCCTCGACGGCGTCGCGGGACTGTGGTGCGTGAATGCCGGCCACAACCGGCCGAAGATCGTGCAGGCGATCCAGGCACAGGCGGCCGAGATGGATTACGCGCCGCCGTTCCAGATGTCGCACGCCAGGGCGTTCGAACTCGCCGACCGCGTCTCCAGGTTGACGCCCGCAGGGCTGGACAAGGTGTTCTTCGCCAACTCGGGCTCCGAGGCCGTCGAGACGGCGCTGAAGATCGCCCTGGCCTACCATCGCGTGCGTGGCGAGGGTCAGCGTACCCGCCTGATAGGCCGCGAGCGCGGCTATCACGGTGTGAATTTCGGCGGCATCTCGGTCGGCGGCATGGCGGGCAACCGCAAGATGTTCGGCGCCATGCTGGCGGGCGTGGACCACATCCGCCACACCCATGACCCGCGGCGCAACGCGTTCAGCGTCGGCCAGCCCGAGCATGGCGCCGAGTTCGCCGACGATCTGGAAAGCCTGTGCGCGCTGCATGATCCGTCGACCATCGCCGCGCTCATCGTCGAGCCGGTGGCCGGCTCGACCGGCGTGCTGATCCCGCCCAAGGGCTACCTCGACCGGCTGCGTGCGATCTGCAACAAGCACGGCATCCTGCTCATCTTCGACGAGGTGATCACCGGGTTCGGCCGCACCGGCATGCCGTTTGCCGCGCAGACCTTCGGCGTCACGCCGGACCTGATCGTGATGGCCAAGGGCCTGACCAACGGCAGCGTGCCGATGGGCGCGGTAGCCGTCAGACAGGGCATCCACGACGCCTTCATGAACGGGCCCGAGCACCTGATCGAGTTCTTCCACGGCTACACCTACTCGTCGCATCCGCTGGCCTGTGCCGCCGGCCTTGGCACGCTCGACACCTATGCCGACGAGGGACTGCTCACACGCGCGGCTCAACTGCAGGGTTACTTCGCCGAAGCCGTGCATTCGCTGAAGGATGCGCCCAACGTCATCGACATCCGCAACATCGGGCTGGTTGGTGGCATCGAACTCGCCCCGTTGCCAGGTGCGCCGGCCAAGCGCGCGTTCGACATCTTCCTCGACTGCTACGAGCACGGCGTGCTGATCCGCACCACCGGCGATACGCTGGCGCTGTCGCCGCCGCTGATCATCGAGCGCGCCCAGATCGACCAGCTCGTCGACACCGTGCGCGCGGCGATCCAGCGCGCGGCCTGAAGCACGCCGCGGCAGCCGTCAGCCAGCCAGCGCCCGGCCCATGCACTTCCTCGGCGTCGATCGCGACCTCGCGCGCCACTCGTACTACGCTGCCACGGCGTCACGCCACGCGTGCTATCCGGCGCTGCAAGGCGCGGTGGCGTGCGACGTGGCCGTCGTCGGCGGCGGGCTGGCCGGGTTGTCCGCTGCCATCGAGCTGGCCGAACGCGGCTATTCGGTGCGCCTGCTCGAGGCGCGCCAGATCGGGTTCGGTGCCAGCGGTCGCAACGGTGGCCAGGCCCTCCATGGGCTGGCCTGCGACCCGGCCGAGATCGAGCGCCAGCTCGGCCTGGCCGAGTCGCGACGCATCTTCTCGATGTCGATCGAGGCGGTCGACCTGATCCGCGCGCGCTGTGCGCGCTTCGGCATCGATTGCGGCTGGCACGATGGCTGGCTCGGCGTCGCGGTCAATGCCGGCAAGGCGCGCGAACTGCTTGCCGCAGCCGAGCGGCTGGCGACGGACTACGACTACCCGATGCGCGTGGTGGCTGCAGCCGACCTGCGGCAGTGGATCGACAGCCCGCGCTACGTCGCAGCAGTGCACGATGCGCACTCGGGCCACCTGCATCCGCTGAAATACACGCTCGGGCTGGCGCGCGCGGCGGCAGGCCTGGGCGCGGTGCTGCACGAGGACAGCGAGGTCACGGCGCTGGTCGCCGGGCCGCGGCCGCAGCTGCGCACCGCGCGCGGCAGCGTCAGCGCGCGCCAGGTGCTGCTGGCCGGAAACGTTTACCTGCAGGGCGTGGCCAGGCAGCTCGAGTCGCGCATCATGCCGGTGGGGACCTACATCGTCGCCTCCGAACCGGTGGACCCGGCCCTGGCCCGACGGCTGATTCCGTCCGGCTCGGCGGTGTGCGACAACAATTTCGTGCTCGACTATTTCCGCTTCTCGCAGGACGACCGCATGCTGTTCGGCGGCCGGGTCAGCTACAGCACGGTCACGCCGCCCAATCTCGCGCCC
>JBBIPS010000028.1:0-16796 GCA_037442725.1 Burkholderiales bacterium
GCTGCGGCGGTCGGCACGGCGGCGCCCGCCGCCGTCATGCCGCACCCGCGGCGCGCAGCGCGGCGACCTCGTCGGCAGCCAAGCCGAGCTCGGCCAGCACCGCATCGGTGTGCTCGCCAAGGGCGGGAATCGCACCCATGCAGGAGGTGTAGCTGTCGTTGATTCCGGGCGGCAGCAATGCCGGCAGCGTGCCGACCGGCGAGCCGACTTCGGCCCAGCGGCCGCGCGCGCGCAGTTGCGGGTGCGCCCACACGTCGGCCATCGTGTTGACCTGCGCGTTGGCGATCTGCGCGGCGTCGAGCCGCGCCAGCACCTGCGCGGCGGTGAGCGCCACGAACGTCTCGTCGATCAGCGCCTTCAGTTCGGCGCGGCGCGCATTGCGCGCGGCATTGCTGTTGAAGCGCGCGTCGCCGGCCAGCGCCGGGCGCTCCAGCACCCGCGCGCAGAAGGCCCGCCACTCGCGCTCGTTCTGCAGCCCGAGCATCACGCTGCGGCCGTCGCCGCACTCGAACGGGCCGTAGGGGTAGATGGTGGCGTGCGCCGCGGCGCTGCGCGGCGGCGGCGGCGCGCCGTCCATCGCGTAGTACAGCGGAAAGCTCATCCACTCGGCCAGCGCCTCGAGCATCGAGACGTCGATGTGCGTGCCCTGCCCCGTGCGTGCACGCAGCAGCAGTGCCGCCAGGATGTGGCTGTAGGCATGCAGGCCGGCGGCGATGTCGGCGATCGAGATGCCGGCCTTGCTCGGCGCCTCGGGCGTGCCGGTGACGCTGAGGAAACCGGCCTCGCTCTGGATCAGCAGGTCGTACGCCTTGCGGTCGCGCTGCGGGCCGTCGTTGCCGTAGCCCGAGATGTCGCAGACGATCAGCCGCGGGTGCGTCGGCCGCAGCGCCTGCGCCGACAGGCCCATGCGCGCGGCGGCGCCGGGGGCGAGGTTCTGCACCAGCACGTCGGCCCTGCCCAGCAGCCGCATGAGCACCGCCAGCGCGGCCGGCTGCTTGAGGTCGAGCGTCAGGCTCTCCTTGCCGCGGTTGACCCAGACGAAGTGCGACGACATGCCGCGCGCGCGCCGGTCGTAGGCGCGCGCGAAGTCGCCGACGCCGGGACGCTCGACCTTGATCACGCGCGCACCCAGGTCGGCGAGCTGGCGCGTCGCCAGCGGTGCCGCGATCGCGTGCTCGAGCGAGACGACGGTGAGGCCGTCGAGCGGGCGCGTCGAACCGGCTGGCATCGCCACGCCGCGTCAGAACGAGCGCGGCAGCCCAAGCACATGCTCGGCCACGTAGCTCAGGATCAGGTTGGTCGAGATCGGCGCCACCTGGTACAGCCGCGTCTCGCGGAACTTGCGCTCGACGTCGTACTCGGCCGCGAAGCCGAAGCCGCCGTGCGTCTGCAGGCAGGTGTTGGCCGCCTCCCACGACGCCTTGGCCGCGAGGTACTTGGCCATGTTGGCCTGCGGCCCGCACGGCTCGTGCGCGTCGAATCGGCGGCACGCCTCCCAGCGCATCAGGTTGGCCGCTTCGAGTTCGATGTGGTCGGCGGCGATCGGGAATTGCACGCCCTGGTTGCGGCCGATCGGCCGGCCGAAGACGACGCGCTCGCCGGCGTACTTGCGCGCGCGGTCGATGAACCACCAGCCGTCGCCGATGCACTCGGCGGCGATCAGCGTGCGCTCGGCGTTGAGGCCGTCGAGGATGTACCTGAAGCCCTGCCCCTCGGCGCCGACGAGGTTCGCGGCCGGAACCTCGAGCTGATCGAAGAAGACTTCGTTGGTCTCGTGGTTGACCATGTTGCGGATCGGCCGCACCGTCATGCCGCGGCCGAGCGCCTCGCGCAGGTCGACGATGAAGACGCTCATGCCCTCGCTCCTGCGCTCGACTTCGGCCAGCGGCGTCGTGCGCGCGAGCAGGATCATCAGGTCGGAGTGCTGGATGCGCGAGATCC
Source organism: Burkholderiales bacterium (assembly GCA_037442725.1). Taxonomy (GTDB): domain Bacteria; phylum Pseudomonadota; class Gammaproteobacteria; order Burkholderiales; family Burkholderiaceae_C; genus Pseudaquabacterium. The sequence goes on from JBBIPS010000028.1 coordinate 1,942, forward strand.
ACACCTTCTGGCCGTCGACGACGTAGCGGTCACCGCGCCTGACCGCGGTGGTCTTCAACTGCGTGGTGTCGGTGCCGGTGGTCGGCTCGGTCACCGCCATCGACTGCAGCCGCAACTCGCCGCTGGCGATGCGCGGCAGGTACTGCCGCTTCTGCTGCTCGCTGCCGTGGCGCAGCAGCGTGCCCATGTTGTACATCTGGCCGTGCAGCGCGCCGGCGTTGCCGCCGCTGGCGTTGACCTCCTCCATCACCACCGAGGCCTCGGCCAGCCCGAGCCCCGAGCCACCGAATTCGGCCGGGATCATCGCCGCCATCCAGCCGGCGCGGGTGAGCGCATCGACGAACGCCTCGGGGTAGCCGCGCGCCGCGTCGAGGCCTTGCCAGTAGGCGCTGTCGAAGCGGCGGCAGAGGTCGCGCAGCGCCTCGCGCATGTCCTGGTGGGCGTCGGCGGCGGGGATCGAATGGGTCATGGTGGTGTGGTTGGCGCAAGCCGCAGGCGGCCGGCTTCAGCGGTTGCCGGGCCACCGCGCGATTGGACCGGCGCGCACGAGGCCGTGCGCGCGCTGCCGGTCGGCACGTCCCGGGCCGGCATCAATCGAATTCGGCGCTGGCCTGCATCGCCAGCGCGCCCCCGGCGTCGCGCACCCACAGCGCAGCGTGGCCGCCGCGTGACCCCGGCTGGCCGCACAGCGTGAACGGCGCGGTGTCGAACAGCGGCGCCAGCGCGCGGAATTCGAAGCGGCGCAGCACGGCCGCGGGCTGCTCGCGCCGCAGCAGGTCGACCAGCAGCGTGGCCAGCAGCGGGCCGTGCACCACCAGCCCGGGGTAGCCTTCGACCTGCGTCACGTAGCTGCGGTCGTAGTGGATGCGGTGGCCGTTGAAGGTCAGCGCCGAGTAGCGGAACAGCAGCACCGGGTCGGGCGTGACGGTGCGGACCCAGGCGGCGCTGGCCGGCGCCGGCGTCGACGGCGCCGCTTCGGCGCCGGCCGCGGCGGCCTCGCGATAGACGATGTCGTGCTCCTCGGTCAGCGCCAGCCCGCGGTCGGTGTGGACCTCGTGGCGCACCAGCACGAACACCAGTTCGCCGCTGCGTCCGCTCTTGGGGCTGACCGAGACGACCCTGGAGTGGCGCGTCACGGCGTCGCCGACGTGCAGCGGCGCATGCCAGTGCAGCCGGCTGCCGGCCCACATGCGGCGTGGCAGTGGCACCGGCGGCAGGAAGCCGCCGCGCCGGGCGTGGCCGTCGGGGCCGAGTTCGCTCTGCCGGTGCACCGGCAGGAAGTACAGCCAATGCCATAGCGGCGGCAGCGGTTGCCCCGGCAGCGGCGCCGCGTCGTCGCGGTCGAGCGTCGCCGCCAGCGCGGCCACCGGCGCCGGCGTCACGGTGTCGCGATAGCTCTCGCTGCGGCCGGCCCAGCCGGCCAGTCGTTGCAGGGTTGCGGCGCCGAGTGTCATGGTGCGTACATGTTGCCGCGTCGGGCGCGGCACATCAATGGGTTCCTTGGGTGGCTGGGCGCGGGCCGGCCGATGGCGAATGCCAGCACCGGTGCCACCGGCTACCGGCGGCAAGCACGCCGGTCTCAAACATCGCCGCCCTGGCGCGGCAGCAGCGCCACGATGTGCTGCATCAACAAAGCGACTTCGGCCGGACCTCCGAGGAAGTAACGCGCCCGCGACGACGGGTCGTCGCGTCCGACCCGCACCGTCAGCCAGCCCGGCTCGGCGGCAGCGAACACGGGCTCGTCGTTGACGTCGTCGCCGACGAACACCACGCTCGCCGCCCCGCTGCGCCGCGCCAGCGAGCGCACTGCGTCGGCCTTGTCGGGCGCATCGGCGGCGGCGACGTTGACGACGCGCTTGCCGCCGAAGACGCGCAGCGCCGGCCCGGCGCCGGCCAGCAAGCGGTCGATCGCCACGCGGGCCTGGGCGGCATCGCGCGCCAGCCGGTAGTGCAGCGCGAGCGAGAACTGCTTGTCCTCGACCGTCACGCCCGCGGCGCGCAGCTCCTCGGTCGCGGCCTGCAGCCGCCGACGCAGCGCATTGAGTGCCGTCGCCGCCGGTGGCGTGGCGGGCGGCGGCGGCGCGCCTTCGCCTTCGACGTCCTCGGCACCATGGTTGCCGACGATGTAGCGCGGCGTGAAGCCGAGCCGGTCGCGCAGGTCGGCCACCTGCCGGCCGCTGACGATCGCCACCGGCATTCGAGTGGCGATCCGGCGCAGGCACGCCGCCATCGCCTGCGAGACGCGCGCGTCGCCCGGCCTGGCGACGATCGGCGCGAGCGTGCCGTCGAAGTCGAGGGCCAGCAGCGGACGCTGCTGCAGCGTCAGCGCCAGCGCGCGCCTGCCGGCCGGCGAGAACAGGTGCGGCATCATCTCGAACCTCGTCAGCCACGATCCCGCCGCCACGGCCAGGGCCCGGGTCTGCGCGCCACGGTCGTGTCCACTGCGCACCTCAGTCCGGCTGATAGCGCCGCACGCGCGCCTCGACCCGTTCGCGCAGGCGCCAGCGTGCGGCATCGGTCAGCATGCGCCCGGCCCAGCGGAAGACGTTGTACTCGCGCACCGTCATGCGCAGGTTGGACATGCGCTCGCGCTGCTCGGCCGCGGGCATCGTCGCCGCACGCCGCAGCGCATCGGCCGTTTCCTCGACGTGGTACGGGTTGACGATCAGCGCTTCGGTGAGCTCGCGCGCGGCGCCGGCGAAGCGGCTCAGGATGAGCACGCCCTGCTCGTCGTCGCGAGCGGCGATGAACTCCTTGCAGACCAGGTTCATGCCATCGTGCAGGCTGGTGACGACGCAGATGTCCGCGGCCCGGTATAGCTCGTTCACCGCATCACGCTCATGATGCTGCGCGAGCAGGTGCACCGGCTGGTAGCCGGGCTGTGGGAAACGCTGGTTGATGCGCTCGGTGACACGCTGGATGCGCTCCTGGAAGCTGCGGTATTCATCGAGCGCGCTGCGCGACGGCGCGGCCACCTGCACAAAGACGAATCGGCCGATCCACTGCGGGTGCTTCTCGAGCAGTCGCTCGACGGCGTGCAGCCGCTCGAGGATGCCCTTGGTGTAGTCGAAGCGGTCGACACCGACGGCCAGGCACGCGTCGGCCGGCAGCTTCAAGCGCTCGACCACGCGGCGCCGGCATTCCGCCACCGGCGGCCAGGTCGCCACCTGCTCCGGCGTCGGCCACTCGATCGAGATCGGGTAACTCTCGACCAGCGTTTCCTTGTCGCCGAAGCTGATCGTCGAGTGCTCGTGCTCGATGCGCGCCTCCAGATAGCGATCGACCGTCTCGATGAAGTTCTTGCAGTGGTACGGCGTGTGGAAGCCCAGGATCGTGCTGCCGAGCATGCCGTGCAGAATCTCGCGCCGCCACGGGCAGATACCGAACGACTCGGGGTTCGGCCACGGGATGTGCCAGAAGGTGAGGATCGTCGCCTGCGGCAGCTTGGCGCGGATCAACGCCGGCAGCAGCGCGAAGTGGTAGTCCTGCACCAGCACCACCGGGTCGTCGCTACGCGCCTCGGCGACGACGGCGTCGGCGAAGCGCTGGTTGACGACGCGGTAGGCCTCCCAGTCCGATTCGCGGAACACCGGCCGCACATGCGCGACATGGCACAGCGGCCACAGCCCTTCGTTGGCGAAGCCGAAGTAGTAGCCCTGCTCCTCCGCAGCGGTCAACCAGATGCGGCGCAGCAGGTAGTCCGGCTTGTCCGGCGGCACGCCGATGCGATCGCCGGCATCGACGACCTCGGCGTCGGCGCTGCCGCCGCCGTGCGCGACCCAGGTGCCCGAGCAGGCACGCATCACCGGCTCGACGGCGGTGACCAAGCCGCTGGCCGGGCGCTTGACCCGCACCCCGTCGGCCGTGCGCTCGTGGATGTAGGGCTCGCGGTTGGAGACGACGATGACCTGGTCGCCACGCAACTGGGTGCGCAGCAGCGCGCGCAGCCGCTCGGGGTCCCATTCGGTCTGCGGACCCTGCGAGCGACGGTACTCGTCCTCCAGATCGCGCAGCCGCAAGCGCAGGTCGGCAGCCAGCGGCGCCAGCTCGGGTGGCTCCGGCAGCAGCGGACTCAGCAAGCCCTCGCCGCGCATCAGCGCGCGCGCGCCTGAGACCCAGCCGCGCCAGCTCAACTGCGCGACAACGACGGTGATGAGGGCGATCGCGAAGCCCAGCCCCGAAATGAAGATGATCAGGTAGCGGCGCGTGTCCTGGCTGCGCCGGTCGATGAAGCTGAGGTCGTGCAGCAGCACGAGCTGGCCCAGCAGCACCGGTTCGGTCGCGGTCGAAGGGGAACCTTTGGCGTCGATTGGCGGCGACGCCTGCGTGCGCGGCGCCCAGTCGGCCGTGGTGTCGGGAGGCCACACCGGCGCGGGCGGCGCCGGGCTGCCATAGATCGGGTGCACCCCGACCTGCACCGGACCGCCGGCCAGCGCCAGGCGTGGATCGGCCTGCTGCGACAGCGCCAGGGCCCGGGCACAACCCAGGCTTTCGGGGAAGGGGCCGCTGTGCTGCACCAGCCGCGCGTCGAGGTCGCACAGCCCGACGGCGAACAGCCGCTCGTCCAGTGCGGCGCGGTCGAACAAGGCTTTGAGCGAGCCGATGCGCCGGGCCGCCAGCGCCTCGGCCACCGGCACCGACAGCGTGTTGGCGACCAGCTCGCCACGGCTGTTCAGGTCGCGCGCAAACCAGCGCAGCGTCAGCCGGTCCATCAACGGCAAGGCCACGTAGGCCGCCGCCACCAACGTCACCACCAGCGGCAGCAGGAAGCGCAGTTGCAGGCGCAGCGTCTTCAGCGCCATGGCCTCAGCGCCATCACCGCCACGCGCGCTGGGTCGGTCGGTCGCCCCGGCGCTGCGGGCCTGTCTGGCCAATGCGCTTGCATGTACATTGGATCAATGTAGCCCAGTTCCGACGCCAAATTGCCGACGCGCACATCCCTGCCGGAGTCCTCCGCATGACGACCCCCACCGTGCCACCGATCGAGACTGCGGCGACGCTCGACCTGGCGCTGATCGGCAACTGCACGGTCAGCGCACTGATCGATGGCCGCGGCAGCATCGTCTGGTGCTGCATGCCGCGCTTCGACAGCGAGCCGGTGTTCGACGCTCTGCTGCAATCGGCGCACGGCCTGCCATGCGACGGCGCGATGAGCGTCGAGATCGAGGATCTGGCGCGCACCGAGCAGAGCTACGACGCGGGCACGGCGATCGTCCGCACGCGCCTGTTCGACGCTGCCGGCCAGGGCGTCGAGGTGGTCGACTTCGCGCCACGCTTCGTGACCCGCGACCGCGTCTTTCGCCCCGCCCAGCTGGTGCGGCGCGTGCGGCCGCTGTCGGGCCGGCCGCGTGTGCGCTTCACCGTGCGGCCGCACGCCGACTGGGGCGCCGCGCCGGTGGCCACGACGCGCGGCAGCCATCACCTGCGCTACCTGTTGCCGGGCGGCGCGTTGCGCTTGACCACCAGCGCACCGCTGACCTATCTGGCCGAAGGCAGCTGGTTCTCGTTGCACGGGCCGACGAGCCTGCTGCTCGGGCCCGACGAGACGCTGGTCGGCGGCATCGACGAGACCGCACGTGATTTCGAGGAGCAGACCGCGCTGAACTGGCGGCGCTGGACGCGCCGGCTGGCGCTGCCACTCGAGTGGCAGGATGCCGTGATCCGCGCTGCGATCACGTTGAAGCTGTGCCAGTTCGAGGACACCGGCGCGATCGTCGCGGCGATGACCACCAGCATCCCCGAGGCGCCGGGCAGCGGCCGCAACTGGGACTACCGCTACTGCTGGCTGCGCGATGCCTTCTTCGTCGTGCGCGCGCTCAACAGCCTGGCCGAGGTCGGCACGATGGAGGGTTACCTGCGCTGGCTCTACGACGTCGTGCGCAGCAGCACCGACGGCCATGTGCAGCCGCTGTACGGCATCGGCCTGGAGCGCGCGCTGCCCGAGACGGTGGTCACCCAGGCCGGCGGCTATCGAGGCATGGGTCCGGTGCGGCTGGGCAACCAGGCGCACGAACACTTCCAGCACGACGTCTACGGCAACATTGTGCTCGGTGCGGCGCAGGCCTTCCACGACCACCGCCTGTTCCGCCGTGGCGACGCCGCCGACTTCGTCGGCCTCGAGGCGGTGGGCGAACAGGCCTGGAGGTTGCACGACCAGCCCGATGCCGGCATGTGGGAGCTGCGCACCCGTGCGAGCGTGCACACCTCGTCGTCGCTGATGTGCTGGGCCGCCTGCGACCGCCTGGCGCGCATCGCCGCCGCGCTCGACCAAGTCGACCGCGCAGCCTTCTGGAGCGCGCGTGCCGCCCGCATCCACGACACGATCACACGCGGCGCGTGGAGCGAGCGCCGCCAGGCGTTTGCCGAGAGCTTAGGCGGCGACAGTCTCGACGCCGGCGTGTTACTGATGGCCGAGGTCGGCTTCCTGCCGGCCTCCGACCCGCGCTTCGTCAGTACCTTGCAGGCGCTCGAGACGAGCCTTTGCGACGGCCCGTTCATGCGTCGCTACGAGGCCGAGGACGACTTCGGCCGACCGCAGACTGCCTTCAACGTCTGCGCCTTCTGGCGCGTCGATGCGCTGGCCCGCATCGGTCGCCGGGAAGAGGCGCGCGCCGCGTTCGAGGCGTTGCTCGCGCGGCGCAACCCATTGGGCCTGCTCAGCGAGGATCTGGACCCGACCACCGGCGAGTTGTGGGGCAACTTCCCGCAGACCTATTCGATGGTCGGCGTCATCAACGGCGCGGTGCGTCTGTCGGCGCCGTGGGACAGCGCAGTGTGAGGCGGCGGACCCCCCGGCGCTGCCGCGGGAGTTGCGCGCGCCTCGGGCGTGGCAGCACCCATCGGCACGACACGGGCTGCGCCCGATGCCGACTGTCAGCGCAGCTCGGCCATCGCCTCGCCGAGGCGGATCGACCGGCCCGGTGCCCACGCCGGGTTGAAGCGCAGCGCACCAGCCGGGAACAGCAGCACCACCGTCGAGCCGAGCAGGAAGCGGCCCATCTCGTCGCCCTGCCGCAGCGTGATGTCGCGCGCGTCGTAGCGCCAATGCCGCACCCGGCCCGGGCGCGGCGGGTTGACGACGCCATGCCAGGCGGTGGCGATGCTTCCGACGATGGTGGCGCCCACGAGCACCATCGCGAAGGGCGGCTCGGCCGTGGCGGCGGCCTGTGCACCGCTCAGCGGGCTCGCGGGCGCCGCGTCGAAGATGCACACCACGCGCTCGTTGCGCGCGAACAGCCCGGGCACGCCGCGCGCCGTCGCCGGATTCACCGAGAACAATGCGCCCGGCACGTAAGTCATGCGACGCAGCCGGCCGGTGCACGGCATGTGGATGCGGTGGTAGTCCCTGGGGCTGAGGTAGAGCGTCGCGAAGTGGCCATCGTCGAAGCGCGCGGCCAGCGCCGTGTCGCCGCCGAGCAGCGCCGTGGTCGAGTAGCGATGCCCCTTGGCCTGCACGATCTGGTCACGCTCGATGGCGCCGAACTGGCTGATCGCACCGTCGACCGGGCACACCAGGTCGGCCGCCGCCAGCGGCCGCGCGCCGGGCCGCAGCGCTCGCGTGAAGAAGTCGTTGAAGCTGGCGTAGCTGGCGAGGTCGGTGTTCGCCGCCTCGCTGATGTCGACGCCGTAACGGCCGACGAACCAGCGGATCAACCGCGTCGTCCACGCGCCGCCCTGCCAGGAGGCGATCGCGCCGGCCAGGCGGGTCAGCGTGCGCTTGGGCAGCAGGTACTGCGGCAGGACTTCGAGGCGGTCGGACACGGCGGACAGCGGCTGGCGGGCAAGGGTGCGGCAGTGTAGCGACGCCGGTCGGCGGCGAGCCCGGCTGCGCTGCTTCGCCAGCGGCAGCAGGCTGCCCGGCCCGCCGCGCCGGCGCAGGCCGCAACGCCCCCGATCAGCCGATGGCGCGGGACCTCGGGCCGCGCCGGCGGGACCTACTGTGCCGGGTGCGACTTCAGCCGCGCGAGCTTGGTCGAGTACGCCGTCTGCTGCTCGATCGTGCTGCTGGTCTCGAGCGCCAGGGCCAGTTGCCGGCGCGCCGGCTCGACCTCGCCCAGCGCGAGGTGGGCCTGCGCCAGCCAGAAATGGAACTCGTGGTAGTCGGCATCGCGTTCGATCTCGCGCTCGAACAGGGCCCTGGCCTTGGCGAATTCGCCGGCGCGCATCGCCTCGCGGCCGCGCTCGAAGTAGGCGAACGGCGGCCAGGGCTGGATGCGCTCGAGCCGCGCCGCGAGCGCGCGCGCCTGCTCGCTGCGGCCCTGGGCGTCGAGCACCTGGACCAGGTTGCGCATCACGTTCGGATCGTCGACCTGCAGCGTCAGCGCGGCGACGAAGGCCTGCTCGGCGCGCGCCGGCTCGCCGTGGCGCTGGTAGACGACGCCCAGCGTGTTGTAGGCGATCGCGAGCCGCGCGTCCTGCCCGATCGCGGCACGCGCCCACCAGTAGGCGCGGTCGAGCTGCCCGGCGGCCAGCGCCTCGGCGGCCTTGTTGTTCATGTACATCGCCACCAGCGTCGACTCTTCGATCACCCGCACGCGCTGGCGGCGCAGGTCCGGCTGCGGCAGGAAGTCGATCGTCAACCAGTCGGCACCGCTGCTCCAGCCGCGTCCGATCGGCGGCGCCCTGCCGAGCGCGAGGTTGACGTGCCCGATCGCGAAGTACAGGCTGCCCTGGCGGCCCCAGGCTTCGTCGACGGCCACGCTCTGGTAGCGCACCTGCAGGCCGAGCGGCCTGGCGAAGGCCGCCGTCATGATGACGAGCGACAGGCAGTTGCCGGCGCGCTCATCGAACGCCTGCGCGGCGTTGCGGGTCAGTGCCGGGTCGTAGCGCAGCTTGAGCTCGCCGCGCGTGTAAAGAGCGTCGATCAGCCCCCGTTGCAGCCCGCCGGCGCGCGCGCGGGCGGCGATCTCGTCGTCGAGGTAGCGCTGCATCGGCGCGCTGAGCGCGAACACATCCGACGCATCGATGCGCTCGTCCGGCGGCGCGAACAGCGCATCGGCGAACAGCGCCTCGGCGCGCGGCGCGACCGGCGCCGCCGCACAGCCGGCAAGCACGGCACAGAGCAGCAACGTCGCCAGACGCCCCACGGCACCCCTCCTTCGTCGGCCTTCGCCGCGGCACTCGTCGCGACCGGCCGACGGCGCAAGCATAGACGGATCGCGCCGGATGTCGAGCCGTTTCTGCCGTCGGCTCGGGGCGGCACGGCCGCTCCGCGCGCCGTGGCCGGGACCGCCGCGGCGGCGTCGGCGAGCCGGCCACGATCACGCGCGCACGCCGGACCCCTCCCGTGATTGCGCCCCCCGGGGTGCGCCTAGAACGTGCCCGGGAAGGCCCCACCGTCGATCAACAGGTTCTGCCCCGTCAGGTAACCCGCGTGCTGGCTGCACAGGAACGCGCACAGCGCGCCGAACTCGTCGGGCCGGCCGAAGCGCTGCACCGGGATGCCCATGCGGCGGCGCTCGGCCAGCGCCTCGATGCCCAGGCCGCTCTGCGCCGAGGCGCCCCGGAAGACGGCCTGCAGCCGGTCGGTGTCGAAGGCGCCGGGCAGCAGGTTGTTGATCGTGACGTTGCGACCGGCCAGCCGCGGCTGGCGCGCCAGCCCGGCGACGAAACCGGTGAGGCCGCTGCGTGCGCCGTTGGACAGGCCGAGCACGTCGATCGGCGCCTTCACCGCCGCCGAGGTGATGTTGACGACGCGGCCGAAGCCGCGCTCGGCCATGCCGTCCAGCGTGGCCTTCATCAGCTCGATCGGCGTCAGCATGTTGGCGTCCAGAGCCGCGAGCCACGCCGCGCGGTCCCACTGGCGATAGTCGCCGGGGGGTGGGCCGCCGGCGTTGCTGACGAGGATGTCGACGCGCGGGCACGCCGCCATCGCGCCGGCACGGCCCTCGGGTGTGGTGATGTCGCCGGCCGCGGTGCGCACCTCGATGCCGGGGTTCGCGGCGCGCAACTCGGCTGCGGTGGCCGCCAGCGCGTCGGCGCCGCGCGCCGTGATGACGACGTTGACACCCTCGCGCGCCAGCGCCGCAGCGCAGCCCTTGCCGAGGCCCTTGCTCGCGGCGCATACCAGCGCCCATCTGCCCGTAATTCCCAAGTCCATTCGATACCCCAGTGGTGATGCAGAAACGATTCCGGTCCGCGCTCAGCGCCAGCGCGCCAGCAGCGACACGCCGGTCAACACGGCAACCGTACCGGCGGCGATCCAGCGCGTGAACGGCTCGCCCAGGATCAGCACGCTCATCAGGATCGTGCTGACGGGTCCAATCATGCCGATCTGCGCCGTCAGCGCCGGGCCGATGCGCTCGATGGCCATCATCACCATCAGCACGGGGGCCACCGTGCACGCCGTCGCGTTGAGCAGCGACAGCCACAGCACGGCCGGCGCGACGTCGGCCGCGGCGAGCGGGCGCAGCAGCGCGAACTGGCCGATGCACAGCAGGCAGGCCACGGTGCTGGCCAGGCCGGTCAGGCGCATCGAGCCGATGCGCCGCACCACCTCGCCGCTGTGGATCAGGTAGCCCGCATAGCTCAGCGTGCTGGCAAACACCAGCGCCGCGCCCCAGGCGACGTGGCTGCCCTCGAGATCGAGCTCATGGCCGAACACCAGCAGCACGCCGGCGTAGCTCACGCCGATGGCCAGCCACTGGCGCGCGCTGGCGCGGCGGCCGAACAGCGCCCACGACAGCAGCAGCACGATGGTCGGCGTCAGGTACAGGATGAGACGCTCGAAGCTGGCGCTGATGTACTTCAGGCCGGCGAAGTCGAGCGTGCTCGACAGGTAGTAGCCCGAGAAGCCCAGCATCACGATGCCCAGCCGGTCACGCCCGCTCAAGCGTGGCTTGCCGCGCCCGGCCCACCAGGCCAGCGCGGCGAACAGCGGCAGCGCCAGCAGCATGCGGTACATGATCAGCGTGACCGCATCGACGCCGAAGCGATACGCCAGCTTGACGATGATGGCCTTGCCGGAGAAGGCCACCGCGCCCGCAGCGGCCAGCAGCAGCGCGCGCCATCGCTCGGCAGAGGCCGCGCCGGCCGGCACGATGGCCGGGGTCGGCACCGATGCGATCGTCATGCGGTGATTATCGGCATCACGGCAACGACCGCGTGCCCGCTGCGGCGCCGGCCCGGGTCGGCGGCGGCGAGCCGGTGCGGCGCGGCGTGGCACAGTCGGTGCACTGCTGCCACCGGCCGCGCCCGATGTCCCCCGCCAAACTCCCGCCCCGCGCGCTCGTCCTGCTCGTCGCGCTGACACTGGTCTGGGGTACGACCTGGCCGCTGTTCACCTACGCGGTGCGCGAGGTTTCGGTGTGGACCTTCCGCGCCGTGGCCGTGACGCTGGCCGGGTTGGCGTTGCTGGGCCTGGCGCGACTGCGCGGGCTCTCGCTCGCGATCCCGCGCCGGCACTGGCCTGTCATCGCCGCGGCGAGCTTCTTCTACCTGGTGGTCTGGAATGTGGCCAGCACCTATGCGGCGAACCTGATCCCGTCGGGACAGGCCGCGGTGCTGGGTTTCACGATGCCGCTGTGGTCGGCGTTGATCTCGTGGGCGCTGCTGGGCGAGCGCATGAGCCGCCGGCTGGCGCTGGCGCTGGCGTTCGGCGCAGCAGCCGTCGGCCTGCTGCTGCTGCGCGGCGCGCACGCCTACGCGCAGGCGCCGCTGGGTTTCGCGCTCGGCCTGCTGGCCGGGCTGGGCTGGGCCATCGGCACGCTCATCGTCAAGCGCAACCCGATCGAGACCTCGGTGCTGGTGCTGACCGGCTGGCAACTGCTGATCGCCGCGCTGCCCACGACGCTGGGCGCGCTGCTGCTCGGCGACCACCACGGGTTCATGCCGTCGTGGCAATCGATCGTGGTGATCGGCTACATCGCACTGGTGCCGATGGGCGTGGGCAACGCGGTCTGGTTCACCATCGTCGGACTGCTGCCGGCCAACGTCGCCGGGCTGTCGTCGATCATGGTGCCGGTGGTCGCGATGGTCTCGGGTGCCATCGTGCTGGCCGAGCCGCTCGGACCGTTGCAGTGGGCAGCGATGGCGTGCAGCGTGGCGGCACTCGAGCTGGCGCTGACGAAACCGGTGCGCCCGTGACGGCGGCACCCCGGGGCCGAGCTCAGCCGAGCTGGCGCGGTGCCAGGAACTCGGTCTCGATATCGACGGTTTCGCGGTGGCCGAGGTCGACACGATGCGCGGCGAGCCAGCGGCGGGCAGCGTGGTGGCCGAGGCCGTGCAGCTGGTCCAGCAGACGCGGATCGTTGTTCAGCTTGCTCGACGCGTTGAAGCCGGCCAGTGCCGCGTCGTCGCCGATCATGTGCAGGCGCAGCTTCTTGTAACGGCCGGGGTCGAGCCGTTCCTCGCGCAGCAGCTTGACCACGAACGCGATCGCACGCATCTCGCCGATCAGTCCGGCGTTGAAGGTGATCTCGTTGACGCGATCCATGATCTCGATCGCGGTGGTCGGTGTGCCCTCGCGCACCAGCGGGTTGATGCGCACCAGCAGCACGTCCAGCGCCGGCGTGTTGTAGATCAGCGGCCACAGCGCCGGGTTGCCGCTGTAGCCGCCGTCCCAGTACGGCACGCCGTCGATCTGCACCGCCTGGAACATCTGTGGCAGGCAGGCCGAGGCCAGCAACGCGTCGATCGACAGCTCCTTGCCGGCGAAGATGCGCGGCTGACCGGTGGTGACCGCGGTGGCGTTGACGAACAGCGTCAGCGGCCCGTCGCGCAGCACCGCCTCGTCGACGTGGCGCGTCAGCACCTCGCGCAGCGGGTTGATGCCGAGCGGATTGAACTGGTAGGGGCTGACCGAGCGCAGCACCGAGCTGAACCAGTTGAAGGCCGGGTTGGCATCGAGGTTGAAATGGTTGGCAGCCTCGAACGGATCGAGTCCGAAGCAGGCGTGGGTGCTGCCGATGTCACCCCAGAAGGCCCGCAGTGCCTGGCGCGCACCGACGCGTCCGCCACGCGCCAAACCGGTGGCCAGCACGGCGGCATTGAGCGCGCCGGCACTGGTGCCGCAGACGCCCGAGAAGCCGAGCGTCTCATCCTGCAGCAGCGCGTCGAGCACGCCCCAGGTGAACGCGCCGTGCGAGCCGCCGCCCTGCAGCGCGATGTCGATCTCGAGCGGCTTGTGCGCCGCCGCGGACGCGGTGGCGGCGTGTGTCCTCGAGCTGGCCATGGCATGCGCTCCTGGGCTCGGCCGCTGCGGCGATCGATGCGGCACTGCCGTGAGTGTGCCGCAGCGCGGGTCGCGCCCGGTCGGCCCGGGCGTACGCCGCCGGGGCGGTCTGCACCGGCGGGTCGCATGGGATACTTTCGCGCCATGACGCTCGGCCAGGTGTTCTTCAGCTTCGAAGGCCGCATCACCCGCACCACCTGGTGGCTCTACGGCGTGGCCGCGCTGCTGGGCCTCGGCCTGGTCTCATTCGCGCTGCTGACGATTGCCGGACTGCCGAGCGAGCGCGCCGAGACCTTCGTCAACGTCGTGCTGCTGTGGCCGACCCTGGCGGTGTCGGCCAAACGCTGGCATGACCGCGACAAATCGGGTGCATGGCTGCTGATCAACCTGGTCCCGGTCGTCGGCTGGCTGTGGGCGTTGATCGAGAACGGCCTGCTCGCCGGCACGCCCGGCGCCAACCGCTTCGGTGCACCGCAGACGCGCATCGACTGATCAGTACCTGCCGCTCATCCCGGCCAGACGCAGGAACCAGTACGCCGTCCAGGCGACGAAACCGCGTCGCAGCGCGGCCACCCAGCCACGGCCCGTGCGCGAGCGCGTCACGGCGCGCGAGGCCTGTAGCGCGGCTTCGAACCGCAACGCGAGTTCGGCGCAGAACCCGGCGTCGCGGACGATGACGTTGGCCTCGAGGTTGAGCAGCAGCGAGAGCGGATCGATGTTGCTGCTGCCGACGGTGGCCCAGTCGGCGTCGACCAGCGCGACCTTGGCGTGCAGGTAGGCGGGCGTGTACTCGAACACCTGCACCCCGGCGTGCAGCAGTTCGTCGTAGAGCACCTGCGCCGCCAGCGCGGCGAAACGGTAGTCGGCCTTGCCTTGCAGCAGCAGCCGCACGCGCACGCCGCGCGCGGCGGCGCGGCTCAGCGCGCGGCGGAACAGCCGGCCGGGGTAGAAGTAAGGGCAGATGATCTCGACACGCTCGGTGGCCGCGCCGATGGCCTCGACATAGGCGTGCTCGATGGCGCGGCGCAGGCGCAGGTTGTCGCGCACGACGAACGCCGCGCGCACCGGCGGCAAGGGCTGCTCGGCGGGCTGCAGCGCAGGCGGCAGGATGCGCAGGCGATTGATCATGCGCCGCGCGCGCGCCACCGGCTCGGCGCTGCGCGCGAGCTGCCACACCTCGTCGCGCCAGTCGGCGCCGAGCGCGGCACGGCTCCAGATCGCGCGCGCGGTCTGCTCGACCGCCTCGGCCACCGGCCCCTGCAGCTCGACGGCGAAATCGAGCCGCGGCTGCTCGGTCCAGCCGTGGTTCAGGTCATGCCGATCGTCGATGATGTTGATGCCGCCGACGAAGCCGATCGCGGCGTCGACGACCGCGTGGCCGGAGGGGATCGGGTGGACGCCCGGTGATCTGTCACTCCGGCGCTCGCGGTCCGGACGATCAGCATGACCAGCAGCAGCGGGGACCGGCGTCCGTTCTCCATGACGTCTTCGAGGTGCGGGTTCGGCGCGAGGCCGTGATAGCCGATCTCCTCAAGCAGGCGGCGCAGGCCCCCTCGGACGAGACCATGCACGCGCCGACGGGATCGTCGGGCGTGCAAGGCTTTCCGAAGAGCGCGCAGTCGGCGGGCGTCGCGAGGCCCGCCATGATGTCGCCGCAGCGGCAGCGCAGGGAGAGCTCGTCGCG
>JBBIPS010000029.1:0-16619 GCA_037442725.1 Burkholderiales bacterium
GTCACGGTGAACGACTACCTGGCCAAGCGCGACTCGGAGTGGATGGGGCGGATCCACAAGTTCCTCGGGCTCAACGTCGGCGTGATCGTGCACGGCCTGGACGACGACGAGCGCCGCGAGGCCTATGCCGCCGACATCACCTACGGCACCAACAACGAGTTCGGCTTCGACTACCTCAGGGACAACATGAAGTTCGACCTGGACGACTACGTGCAGCGTCCCTTCTACTTCGCGGTGGTGGACGAGGTCGACTCCATCCTGATCGACGAGGCCCGGACCCCGCTCATCATCTCCGGTCCCACCGAGGACTCCACCGACAAGTACTACATCATCGACCGGATCATCCCGCTCTTGAAAAAGGGGGAGGTGAAAGAGGTCGAGGCCAACACCCTCTCCGGCAAACGCAAGGCCTACACCGGCGACTTCACCGTGGACGAGAAGGGGAAGAGCGCCACCCTGACCGAGGAAGGGATCCGCAAGGTGGAGAAGCTCCTCAAGTTCTTCGACCGGGCGACGGCGGCGCACGTGACGATGGACGTGGACCGCCAGAACCACACCGTCGAGATGGCCCTCGACCTCCTTCGACAGCGGATCGAGCGAGCGGCCTTCCGAGAGCGCGATCGAAAGATCGGAGGGCCCGAGAAAGAGACCATCGATGCCGGGCGTCGCCACGATGGCGTCGAGATTCTCGAGCGCGGTGGTGCGCTTGAGCAGATTGAACCCCTGGAACACGAAGCCGAGATAGTTGCGGCGCAACAGCGCGCGCTGGCCGGCCTCCAGCGCCACGCTGGCCTGCGCGGCCAGCCGCGGGTCGGCATCCGACGTCTTGGCGCCGATGGCCGCGGTGATTCCGCTCGTCAGCGACGGGTCCAGCCCGCGTTGCTGGCGCAGGAAGTCGAGCGTGGCCAATGCCGCCGAACGGGTGGCCAGGCCGGCCTTGTCGTCGAGCAGCGGCAGGAAGCGCAGCACCAGCTCGACCTGCTCCTTGGCGCGCCTGGCCTGCTCGGCCTCGGGGTTCAGCGCGGCGTCGATCGCGTCCACCGCCTTGACCGCGCCGACCGCGATCACACCGGTGACCAGCCAGCCGCCGAGTGCGCCCGACACGCTGCGCGCCAGGTTCGCGGCAAAGCCTTCCGCGCGCGGCGCCGGCGCCGTTGGCGGCGCTAGCGCGGCGGGTGATGCGGTGGGCGGGGCTGCGTCCATGGTCGCTCCTTGGCGGGTCCGGCGCGATGCTATGGCGCTGGCATCGCCCGGCCCATCCCCAGCTTGCGGCCCGGCCGATGTCGCGGCCACGGCAAGGGCCGGGCGGGCACGGCGCGACCCGCGGCTCACGGCCTCCGCAGTCCGGCGCCAGCCGCGCCGCGACGGAAAAATCGCGCCGCATTGACCCGACGCGGCTTGATGTCGATCGCCGACGCCCAAACTAAAGCGGGTTGATTCATCGGAGGCAAGCCATGACCGCCATCCGTCCTGCCGCCGTGGCAGGGTCGTTCTATCCCGCCGAACCGGGCGCGTTGCGCGCCGCCGTCGCGCGCCACCTGGCACACGCCAGCACCGGTCACGACCGCAGCGTTGCCCTCGAGCGGCCGCCCAAGTTGCTGGTCGTGCCGCACGCCGGCTACGTCTACTCGGGCGACGTTGCTGCCGCGGCGTATGCGCCGCTGGCGCGCTGGCGCGGGCGCATCGCACGCGTCGTGCTGCTCGGCCCGGTCCACCGGGTGGCGGTGCGCGGCCTGGCGGCGCCGACGGTCGCGGCTTTCGAGACGCCGCTCGGCCGCGTGAGCATCGACCAGGCGGCGCTGGCCGGGCTGGCCACGCTGCCCCAGGTCGTTCGCGCCGACGCGCCGCATGCCCGCGAGCACGCGCTGGAGGTGCAACTGCCGTTCCTGCAGACCGTCCTGGGCGACGGCTTCACGCTGGTGCCGCTGGCCGTCGGCGACGCCACGCCGACCGAGGTGGCCGAGGTGCTGGACAGGCTCTGGGGCAGTGACGAGACGCTGATCGTCGTCAGCTCGGACCTGTCGCACTACCTGCCGTACGCCCAGGCGCAGGCGCGCGACCGGGCCACGGCGCAGCGCATCATGCATTTCGCCACCGACATCGCCGGCGACGAGGCCTGCGGCGCGGCGCCGCTCAACGGCGCGCTGCGCTCGGCGCGGCGCCATGGCCTGGTGCCACGCCTGCTCGACCTGCGCAATTCGGGCGATAGCACCTGCGGCGAGCGCGATCGCGTCGTCGGCTACGGCGCGATCGCTTTCAGCCGTCCGCATAAGGCGCAAGCTGCGCCCGATGCCTCGGACGCATCGTCGAGCGGTGATGACGACGGCGCCTTGGGCCCCGTGCTGGTCAGCACCGCGCGCCGAACCATCGCCGACGAACTGGGCCTGCCCGCCAGCGCCGCACCCGTCGCCGGCGAGCACCCGGCGCTGCTGCTGCCGGGCGCCACCTTCGTCACGCTGCACGACGCCGAAGGCGAGTTGCGCGGCTGCGTCGGCCGGCTCGAAGCGGTGCGCGCCCTCGGCGAAGACGTGCGTGCGAATGCGATCGCGGCGGCGTTCGAGGACACCCGTTTCGCGCCGCTGCGCATCGAGGAGTGGTCGGGACTGCGGGTCGAAGTCTCGCTGCTCGAAGCGGCCGAGCTGCTGGCAGTGCGCAGCGCGGCCGAAGCCGCCGCCGTGCTGCGCCCCGGCATCGACGGCGTGATCTTCGAATGGCGCCGCGTGCGCGCCACGTTCCTGCCGCAGGTGTGGGCACAACTGCCCGACGTCGAGAGTTTCCTGGCCGCACTCAAACGCAAGGCCGGGCTGCCACCCGACTTCTGGGCTGCCGACGTGCGGCTGTTGCGCTACCGGGTGCGCAGCTTCGTCGACGACGATACCGCACAGGCGTTGCAATGAGCTCGCAGCAGGACGTCGCCGCGCTCGACAAGGGCGCGCCGGCGCGCTGGTGGCACAAACTGCCCGACGGCCGCATCCAGTGCGACCTGTGCCCGCGCGACTGCAAGCTGCACGAAGGCCAGCGCGGCCTGTGCTTCGTGCGCCAGCGCGTCGGCGACCGGATGGTGCTGGTCACCTACGGCCGCAGCTCGGGCTTCTGCATCGACCCGATCGAGAAGAAGCCGCTCAACCACTTCTATCCGGGCTCGGCGGTGTTCTCGTTCGGTACCGCCGGCTGCAACCTGGCGTGCAAGTTCTGCCAGAACTGGGACATCTCCAAGAGCCGCGAGATGGACCGGCTGATGGACACCGCATCGCCTGCGCGCATCGCCGAGGCGGCGCAGGCCAGCGGCGCGGCGAGCGTGGCCTTCACCTACAACGACCCGGTGATCTTCGCCGAGTACGCCATGGACACCGCCGACGCGTGTCACGCACTGGGCATCAACGCGGTGGCGGTGACGGCCGGCTACATCCACGCCGAGCCGCGGCGCGAATTCTTCGCCAGGATGGACGCCGCCAACGTCGACCTGAAGGCCTTCACTGACGCGTTCTATTTCCAGCAGACCGGCGCGCACCTGGCGCCGGTGCTCGACACCCTGCAAACCATCCACCACGAAACCACGTGCTGGCTCGAGATCACGACGCTGCTGATCCCGGGGCTCAACGACAGCGCGGCCGAGCTCGAAGCCCTGACGCGCTGGATCGCCGACCAGCTCGGCCCCGACGTGCCGTTGCACTTCAGCGCCTTCCACCCTGACTACAAGATGGGCGACGTGCCCGCCACACCGGCGGCGACGCTGACGCGTGCGCGCCGGATCGCCATCGCCAACGGCCTGCACTACGTCTACACCGGCAACGTCCACGACGCCGAGGGCGACACCACCTTCTGCCCCGGCTGCCAGGCCCGGCTGATCGAGCGCGACTGGTACGAGGTGCTGAGCTACACGCTCGATGAGCAGGGGCGGTGCCCGCACTGCGCGACGCCCATCGCCGGCCGCTTCGCGCGGCGCTTCGAGCGAGGCTTCGGCAGCCGGCGCATCCCGGTGCGGGTGTCGGTGCCGTAGCGGCGGCCGCGGCGCGCGGACCTGGATTCGACAGCCGACCGCCTGCCGTCGCCGGCGGCGGCGCACGAAGCCGTCGACCCGGCAGGCGCGACGCCAGGTGCACGGCACGACTTCACCGGCGGCGCGACGACGCGCCGACTCCCTCGTGACGCTGACCGCCGGGCCTGCTACGCTGACGCCGCACCGCAGTGGTCGGAGGCCTGGCATGAGCGATGAATTCGAGGTCCTTGGCAGCAATCCCGCCGCGCGCTTCAGCCTGAAGCTGCACCGTGGCGACGGCATGACACTGCTGGCGATGAACTGGAAACATGGCCGACCGCCGAGCGACTTCGTCGGCTTCGCCATCGAGTACCAGGAGCCCGGCGGCGACCGCTTCTATATGTTGAAGAACCGGCTCGGTTTCCGCAATGCCGACGGCAGCCTGAACGCCAATGCGCTGTCGACCCGGCTGGCGCCGATCCAGAAGTTCCGCTGGGTGCACTTCCCGCGCAACGCCGAGCTGGCGGGCGGCTTCGTCTATCGGGTCACGCCGGTGTACATGAACGCCGCCGACGAGCTGAGCTATGGCGACGCGCAGCAGGCGCAGATCGAGCTGCGGCGCCAGACCTGGCCGGGCCGGCTCAACGTCGCCTTCACGCGCGGCTTCGTCTCGTCGCAGGCCTTCGTCGACCGCTACGCATCGGCCGGCGACATCGCGACGCTGCTGCCGGCGCGTGCCGCCGACGGCCTCGGCTTCGTGCCGACGCACCCCAAGGCGCGCGAGGCGCTGCGCTGGATGGGATTCGAGGCGTTCAGCGCGATCCTCGAAGTGCTGGACCAGGCCGTCGCCGACAAGCAGGCGCAGGTCAGCGTGCTGGCGTACGACCTCAATGAACCGGGCATCGTCGCGCGCCTGGAGCGCCTGGGGCCGCGACTGCGCATCATCATCGACGACAGCCAGGACCACGGCGCAGCCGACTCGGCCGAGACGCAGGCGGCGGCGCGCCTGGCGGCCTCGGCGGGTGGGGCCCAGGTCAAACGCCAGCACGTGCTCGGTCTGCAGCACAACAAGATCATCGTCGTCGACGGCCCGACGCGGCAGACCGCAGTCTGCGGATCGACCAACTTCAGCTGGCGCGGCCTGTTCGTCCAGTCCAACAACGCTGTGGTGCTGTACGGCGCGAGCGCGATCCGGCCCTTCGCCGCCGCGTTCAGCGGCTATTGGTCGCAGCCGGCAGCGCACCTGGCCCGGATGCCGTCGGCGTCCTGGAACGACCTCGGCCTGCCCGGCATCGACGCGCGCGTGTCGTTCTCGCCGCACGCGGCGTCGAATGCGCTGCTGCAGGCGATCGCCGACGACATCGGCAAACACACGACGTCGAGCCTGTTCTTTTCACTCGCCTTCCTGTACCAGACTCCCGGGCCGATGCAGGACGCGATCAAGGCGGTGGCCGCGCGCGACAAGGTCTTCGTCTACGGCATCTCGGACCGCAAGGTCGGCGGCCTCGACCTGCAGAGGCCCGGCGGCAACATCGCACCGGTCTACCCGGCGGCGCTGCGCGAGAACGCTCCGGCGCCGTTCTCGGCCGAACCCACCGGCGGCGGCGGCGTGCGCATGCACCACAAGTTCGTCGTCATCGATTTCGACAAGCCGAGCGCCCGCGTCTACCTCGGCTCGTACAACTTCTCGGCGGCGGCGGACAACAAGAACGGCGAGAACCTGCTGCTGATCCGCGACCGCCGCATCGCCGTGGCGTACATGATCGAGGCGCTGCGCATCGTCGACCACTACCACTTCCGCGTCGCCCGGCAGGAGGCTCGCCAAGCGCGCCGTGAACTCGTGCTCGCCAGGCCGCCTCGCGCGGCTGGCGAGGTGCCGTGGTGGCTCGAGGACTACACCGAGCCGCGCAAGGTGCGCGACCGCAGGCTGTTCGCCTAGCCCGCGACGGCGGGCCGATCCCGCCGCGCCGGCGCATGGTGCGTCGCGCCCGGGGTCTCTGCGGGCGCGGGATTGACTTTCATTTAACAACTGCGTTAAATGAAGCGATGGACGAGCTCTCGGCGACCTTTGCCGCGCTGGCCGACCCGACGCGCCGCGCGATCCTGGCACGCCTCGGGCAAGGGCAGACGCATGTCGGCGCGCTGGCCGAGCCGTTCGCGATCTCGGCGCCGGCGATCTCGCGCCACCTGCGCGTGCTCGAAAGCGCCGGGCTGATCCGACGCGAGGTCGATGCACGGCGGCGGGTGTGCCGGCTGCAGACGCCGCCGCTGCAAGCCGCGCACGACTGGCTCGAGGGCTACCGCCTGTTCTGGGAACACAGCCTGGACCGCCTGGTGGAAGTCGTCGAACGCGAGCAGTGCGGCGCGCCGGCGCCGAGCCTGGCCACGCGCGCCGGCGCCGCACGGCGCAAGCCGACCAAGCCGCCCCAGCCGATCAAGACCCGCGCGAAGCACACCCGGCGCGCAGCGGCCGGAGCGTACCCGCCGAAGAAGCCGACCCGCAGGACAAGCCCATGATGACAACCGCCGCCGAACGCTTCGAGCTGCACCAGCAGCGCTTCATCCGCGCACCGCGCGACAAGGTCTTCGACGCCTTCGTCACCGAGGCGGCGCTGAAGGCCTGGAAGTGCCCGCGCGGCATGACGGTGCCGCAGGCACACGCCGACGCGCACGAAGGCGGCGCGTGGCGGGTCACGATGCTCGCGCGCGACGGCACGCGATTCGAGGTCGGCGGCGTCTACCGCGAACTGCGCCGCCCGACGCGCCTGGTATATACCTTTCAGTGGCAGGACGGCGGCGCCTTGCCGGGCATCCCGACGCTCGTCGAGGTCGACTTCATCGACAGGGACGGCGGCACCGAGCTGCGGCTGCGCCACACCGGATTCACCGACGCCGCGCAGCGCGACAGCCACGGCCAGGGCTGGAGCTCGTCGCTGAACCGGCTCACCGACCTGGTCGACGTGCGCGGCACCGCGGCCACGCTCGTGCTGCTCGGCGACGCGCGCAGCACCTACACGCGCAGCGTGCGCATGGCGCTGGCCGAGAAGGGGCTGGCCTACACCTTCGAGATGGCCGGGCCGCACTCGCCGGCGATCGACGCGGTGCACCCGTTCGGCCGCATCCCGGCCCTGCGCGACGGCGACATCGCGCTGTGGGAGACCAGCGCGATCGTGCGCTACCTCGACGAATGCTTCGCCGGCGGCAACTCGCTGCTGCCGGCCAGCATCATCGGCCGCACACGCTGCGAGCAGTGGGTGAGTGCGATCAACGCCTACTGCTACGACGCGATGGTGCGGCGCTACGTGCTGCAGTACGTCCTGCCGCGCGGCCCGGGCGGCGCGCCCGACCGCAGCGTGATCGACGCTGCGCTGGCCGAGATCCCGCGCCAGCTCGCAGCGCTCGAGCACGGCTACGGCAGCGATGTCTGGCTGGCCGGCGGTGCGCTGTCGATGGCCGACCTCCTCCTCGCGCCGATCCTGGCCTACGTCGCCGCCATGCCCGAGGGCGCGTCGCTGCTGGCCGCGGTACCGCAGGTGCGACGCGCGCAGGCCGCCATGCGCGCGCGCCCGAGCTTTGTCGCCACCGAACCGCCGCACGGCTGAGCGGCTCTCTCATCAGCCGCACCTCGAGGAGTCCAGCACCATGAACGAGACCCAACTGCGGTCCACGGCGCAGACCGGCGCGCCCGCCACGGCAAGCCACCCAGGCAAGTTCGTCTGGTTCGAGCATCTCTCGGCCGACGTCCCGGCCGCACGCCGCTTCTACGAGGCGCTGTTCGGCTGGCACACCGAGGCCATGCCGATGGGCGCCCGGACTTATTCGATGATCATGAACGGCGGCAACGCCATCGGCGGCTACTTCAGCGCGCCCGCGGGCGTGCCGCCGAACTGGCTCGGCTATCTCTCGGTCGACGATGTCGACGCCAGCCACCGTGCCGCGCTCGCCGCCGGCGCCAGCGAGCGCATGGCCCCGACGAACATCGGCGAGGTCGGCCGCAGCTCGGTCATCGCCGATCCGACCGGCGCCGTCCTGGCGTTGTGGAAGAGCGCCCGCGGCGACGCGCCCGATGCGGCGCAAGCGGCCATGGGCGCCTTCTGCTGGAACGAGCTCACGACCGGCGACGAGATCAAGGCGCTGGCCTTCTACGAGCGCGTCTTCGGCTACGGCCACGACACGATGGACATGGGGCCGATGGGCAGCTACTACATCCTGAAGACGGGGACGACCGGACGCGCCGGGCTGATGCGCACACCCGCCGGCGGGCCACCGCCGATGTGGCTGCCCTACGTCGCGGTGGCCGACGTCGACGCCTGCGCCGCCCGCGCCGCAACGCTCGGCGCGCAGGTGATGAAGCCGCCGCAGGACATCCCCGGCGTCGGCCGCTTCGCGATCCTGCTCGACCCGTTGGGCGCCGCGATCGCCGTCATCAAGTTGCTGCCTGCCGGCGGCTGAGCGTCCGCACGGACGGGGGCGCCGCCGCGTCGACAGGCTGCTCATCCGGTCCCCACTGTCAATCGCGTCAGTGCATTGTTCCCGGTTTGCTGCGGGATCGATCGGGTCATGCGGCACGAGCGGTGCAGCGACGATGAATCAGACTCATGTCCGCGGCAGGTTTGGGTGCCTCGCTGTCCGCGCCCCACTGCGCGCAGAGCAAGCGTTCGAGTTCCATCATCGTCACAGCCGCTCGGTAGGTGCGACCTGCCACAGGCACACGCGCTTCATGGCCGTGTCCGAAGGGCGGCGCACGGCGCCACGCAGCAAGTGCGAGTTGCGCGACAAGCATTTGCACAACCGCGTCCTCGACTCCCCGGATGCCGTCGAAGACCATCTCGTCGCCGGCCCTCGTGACTTCGAGCTCGATCAGCCGCGCATCCACGGCATCACCGCGTGGCGGTGGATCGTTGATGCGGTTTCTAGCGCGCAATCGAATGAGGCCTGGCCGGGTGCCCGCGGCTCAGCCCTTGCGGGCGCGCCGCCTGTAGGTGCGGCGCAGTGCCAGCGCCGCCAGCACGACGCCGGTGACGACCGTCGCGGCCGCGAGCAGCGTGGCGACCTTGATCAGCGGGTGGCTGAAGTCCTCGCCGCCGCTGTAGTCCATCAGGTGCAGGCGCCAGAAGAAGTCGTACAGCACCCAGGCGTCGTTGCGCGCGGCCAGCAGTTCGCCGCTGCGCGCGTCGAAGTACAGCCGCGTGCCGATGCCGTCGTCGAACGAGGCGCGCCAGAGGCCCGATCGATCACCCGCTTCGCGGACGATGAGGGCGCGCGCCGGCACCGTGTCCATCCGGGTCACCTCGACCTGCCGGCCGAGGCCGCTGTAGAGGCTGCGCGCGAAGCGCTCGATCTCGGCGCTGCCGGGCTCCTGCAGCGCCGTGCCATCGAGCGAAACCCAGGTGTCGGCATCGGCGTGCTTCAGCCGCAGGGCCGGCCCGCGCGCGGTGGCGACGCTGGTCACCGACAGCACGGGCGCCGTCGCGTGCGACCGCAGGTAGGCGGCCGCCACATCCGCCCAGTTTGCGGGCAAGGTCTGGGCGGTGCGGTGGACCCGATCCTCGGCCTTCACCCACGCCTTGAAGGGCACCCAGCTGAACACCAGCCCGCCGACCACCCAGGCGAGCAGCTGCAGGCCGACGATCCAGCCGAGCCACCGGTGCCAGCCGAAGAAGCGCGCGCCCAGCGCCTTGTGTTTGTTCGATCGTCCCGCCACGGTGTGCCCCGATGTCGCGAACAGGCGCGAGTATCGCCGGCGGCAACGGGCCCAGGGCCGGGCGTACATGACGAAATCGTCATCGGGCCGCGGGCTTCACGCCGGGCCGGGGCGCCTAGAACCGCGACCCGGCATCGAGCAGCGTGGCCGCGCCCAGCAGCGCGAAGATCGCCGCCGCGACGGCATGTACCCACGCCATCGAGACCTTCTTCGCGACCCGGGCGCCTAGCAGCACCGCCGGCACGTTGGCCAGCATCATGCCCAGCGTGGTGCCGGCCACCACCGCGACCAGGTTGCCGTAACGCGCCGCCAACGCGACGGTGGCGATCTGCGTCTTGTCGCCCATCTCGGCCAGGAAGAAGGCCAGCGCCGTGGTGCCGAAGACGCCGAAGCGCGGCGCGCCGCCCTCGGCTTCGGCGTCGATGCGATCGGGCACGAGCATCCACAGCGCCATCGCGAGGAAAGCGCCGCCGATCACCCAGCGCAGCAGAACCGGCCCGAGCGCCAGCGCGATCCAGCCGCCGACCGCACCGGCGGCGGCATGGTTGGCCAGCGTGGCCACCAGGATGCCGGCGATGATCGGCAGCGGCGAACGCAACCGTGCCGCCAGCAGCAGCGCGAGCAACTGCGTCTTGTCGCCCATTTCACCGAGCGCGACGATGCCGGTCGAGACCAGGAAAGCTTCCATCGCGGGCATTGTCGGGCGGCCGAGCGACGCGCTCGATCGGGCCTGTGCTGCCCGAGGTCAACCATGCCCGCGGCACGCACGAGCCGCGCGGCACGTATCGGCGGCACAGGCGTCCTGGCGCATCGGCGAAGCGCCGGGGCCGTGCACCGACGCGTCCGGGTACTTGCGCAGGAGGGGTCTGGATTCGGCCCCGATACGCCAGCTGGACGCGCCCGCGCAGGCTGCGATATGGCAGGCGGGTCAAGACGGGCCCGGACGCACGGCGCCCCGCGGGCGGCCTGTGCCTGGCGCCGGGGCGGACGCCCCGGTCATTGGAGGCTGGCGGTCCACGCGACCAGCTGCCTGGTCACGATATGCAGCGCCGGCGCCTCCTGGCGACCGGCCAGCGTGACGAGACCAAATCGCGCCGTGGCGTCCAGGCTGGGTGTCACGTCGAGCGCCACGAGTTTGCCGGCCACCGCTTTGACGGTGAGCACGATGACGTCGGCGCGGCGCGCCAGGTCCAGGATGCTCAGCGTTTCGTCGCAGCGCAAGCTCACCATGTCTTCCGGGTTCGCTTCGGGACCGTAACGCGCGACCAGCATCCGCGCCACTTCGTCGCTCAGGGGCGTGGAGGCGATCGGATAAGCCATCAGCTCCTGCAGCGTCACGGCGCGCGCACGCTTCGCGAGCGGATGGTCACGCCGGACCAGGAATCCGGCGCCGAGCTCGAAGGCGTGCGCGATCTTCAGTTCCGCGGACGGCAACATCGAACGCACGTCCACGACGGCCGCGTCCAGCCGCTGACCCCGCAGTTCGTGCAGCAGGACCGTGGTGCTGCCGCGTGAAATGTGAACCCGCAGACGCGGGTGGTGCTCGGCGATGTGCTGCATGAGCGCCGTCGAGAACAGGGCTCCTGGCGCCGAGCTCAGGCCAATGCGCAGGGTACCGACCAGGCCGGCATGCAGACCCTTGCTGGTCACTTTCAGAGCGTCGGCGTCACTCACCAGCCGACGGGAGCGCCGGAGAACCTCCTGGCCGAACGGGGTCAGCGAGATGCGGCGCCCGAGGCGGTCGAACAGCGCACCGCCGAGTTCCTGTTCCAGCCCGCGGATGCTTCGCGACAAGGCCGGCTGGGTCAGGAACAGCGCCTTGGAAGCCTGAACGAAGGAGCCGAGTTCGGCCAGGACGACAAAGTGGCGAAGCTGGACCAGAGTCACGCCGATATCTTGCCTGAAAGTTATGAATCATTGATAAAGAATGCATTGGAATTTGTTTACTGGTGTCAATACCATGCATCAAACTGCATGGATCCACGCGTCGCCTGCAGTGGTCTGCCGCCAGACCCAGTGCCCCGGTCAGGACAGGAGCCCGAAGCTTGAACCGTCTCACCGCATCCGCCATCCAGGAATTCGTTGCCATCCGGCGCGACATCCACCGCCACCCGGAACTGGCGTTCGACGAACACCGCACCAGCGCCCTGGTGGCCGCAAGGCTGCGGGAGTGGGGCTACGAGGTCAGCACCGGGGTCGGGGGCACCGGGGTCGTCGGCAGGCTCACGCGCGGCACGTCCGGTCGCCGCATCGGCCTGCGGGCCGACATGGACGCCCTTCCGATCGAGGAGGCCACCGAGGCCGCCTGGAGCAGCTGTCGCCAAGGGGTGATGCATGCCTGCGGGCACGACGGCCACACCGCAATGCTGCTGGCCGCGGCGCACGAGTTGGCGCTGAATGGCCGATTCGACGGCACGTTGCACCTGATCTTTCAGCCGGCCGAGGAAGGAGCCGGCGGCGCGTTGCAGATGCTGGCCGACGGCCTGTTCGAGCGCTTTCCGTGCGATGCGATCTTCGCGATGCACAACATGCCGGGCTTCGCCCAGGGCCAACTGGTGTTCCGCGCCGGTCCGACGATGGCGTCCTCGGACTACGCGACGGTGACGCTGCACGGAACAGGCGGCCACGGCGGCCTGCCGCACCGGGCGACCGACCCGGTCGTGGGTGCGGCCGCGCTGGTGATGGCGCTGCAGACACTGGTGTCGCGCAATGTCGACCCGCTTCAGCCGGCGGTCGTGACGGTGGGTGCGCTCAACGCCGGACAGGCCAACAACGTGATCCCGGCGTCGGCGCGCCTGGAACTCAGCGTGCGCGCGCTCGACCCGCAGGTCCGGCGCGATCTGGAGCGGCGTATCAAGGCGCTGGCCGCGGCGCAGGCGGAGAGTTTCGGCCTGCGCGCGCAGGTCGACTGGCGGCCCGGCTATGCCGTGCTGGTCAATGACGCCGAACAGACCGCGCGCGCGCTGGCCGTGGCGCAAAGACACTTCCCGGCCGGGCAGGTCGATGCGCAGGGCCCGATGCTCACCGGCAGCGAGGACTTCGCCTTCATGCTGGAACGCGTGCCGGGCTGCTACCTCTTCATCGGCAACGGCCAGGGCGACGAGCCTGGCGCCTGCATGGTCCACAACCCGGCCTACGACTTCAACGATCACAACATCGACACCGGAGCCTCCTACTGGGTTGCCCTGGTGCACGAACTGCTTCCACCGATCCTAGCCACCAAGGAGACGACATGAACCCGCGCATTCGCATCAAGAGCCTCGTGGTCGCCGGCACGCTCGCGCTGGCCGCCCTCAGCGGCACGGCCCGGGCCCAGACCAGCCTGACGCTGTCCAACTGGGTGCCGCCCACGCACTGGCTGCCCAAGGAGGTGCTGGCACGCTGGGCCGACGACGTCGGCCAGGCCACCGCTGGCCGTGTCAAGGTCAACATGCTGCCCAAGGCCGTCGGGTCACCGCCGCAGCATTGGGAGCTGGCGCGCAAGGGCGTGGCCGACGTCACCTGGGGCAACTTCACCTACGAGCCCGAGCGCTTCAAGCACGTCTGGTTCGTCGAGCTGCCCATGATGGGCGGCAATGCGGAGGCCGGCTCGGTGGCGCTGTGGCGCACCTACGAGAAGTTCCTGGCCCGCAACGACGCCTTCAAGGGCGTGGTGGTGCTCGGCGTGGCGATGTTCGGCGGCGGCCAGTTCCACCACCCGGGCAAGCTGATCGACTCGCCGGATGACCTCAAGGGCCAGAAAGTCCGGATGGGCGGGCCGATCCAGAAGCGCCTGCTCGAGGAACTCGGCGCGGTGCCGGTGTCGGCGCCGGCCACCAAGGCCTACGAGATGCTGGAGGGCGGCGCGATCGATGCGTCGCTGCATCCGATCGAGTCGGTGGTGAACTTCCGGCTGGACGGCAAATTGAAGATGCACAGCATCGTGCCCGAGGGCCTTTACGACGCCGCCTTCTTTCTGGTGATGAATGAGGCCAGGTTCAAGTCACTGCCGGCCGCAGACCAGCAGGCCATCCTGAAAATCTCCGGGGAGGCGCTGTCGCGCCGCTGGGGCAAGACCTTCGACGAACAGAACAGGGCCGCCGAAGCCAAGATGCGCGCCGAGGGCCACACCTTCGGCAAACCCAATGCCGCGCTGCTCAACAAGATCCGCGCCGTGCGCAGCGCGATGCTCAAGGACCTGCAGACCGAAGGCCCGTCGTTCGGCGTCCGGGACTACGGCGCGATGACCACCTTCTACGAGCAGCAGTACAAGTCGCTCGCCAACTGACCCGCTCGGTGCGCGCCATGAAGCACTTCCTGCAGGCCGTGCAGCGCGCGATCAGTGCGGTGCTGGTCGTGAGCCTGAGCCTGATGGTCGCGCTCAACTTCGTCGACGTGCTGGGGCGCCGGTTGTTCAACGCGCCGGTCTTCGGCGCCAACGACATCACCGAGCACCTGATGGCAGTCATCGTCTTTGCCGGGCTGCCGCTGCTGACGGCACGGCGCGGGCACCTGAGCATCGACCTGTTCGATGCCTGGCTCCTGCGCCCGGGCCTGCGATGGTGGCACAAGGGCATCGACGTGCTGATCGCCGCCGTCCTGGGGCTCATCGCCTGGCAATACTTCCTGGCCGTCGGGGAGGCGCGAATGAACAGTGAAGTCAGCCCGGCGCTCACGATCCCGCGCGCCTGGAGTTATGTCTTCATCGCGTTCACCACGGCGACCGCCGCGGTTGCGGCGCTGTTTGTCGGCCCGCCGGCGAATCACCCGCTGGGTGAAGCGGAGTTCGAGTCATGACCGTCGGCCTCATCTGCCTGACGGCCGTGCTGCTGCTGGCGTTCCTGCGTGTGCCGCTGAGCTTCGCCCTGCTGACGGTGTCGATCGCCGGCATCGGCAGCGTCAAGGGTTTCGACGCGGCGCGCAGCCTGATTCCGCTCACGCTGACGGACGCGGTGTTTTCGTACGATCTGGCTGTCGTGCCCCTGTTCATCCTGATGGGCGACGTGCTGTCGCGCACAGGGATTTCGCACGACCTGTTCCGCGCCGCCAACGCCTTCCTCGGCGCCGTGCGAGGCGGCCTCGCACTGGCCACCATGGTGACCTGCGGCGGCTTTGCCGCAGTGTGCGGTTCGAGCTTCGCGACGGCCTCCACCATGTCCAAGGTCGCCTACCCGAGCATGAAGAAGTTCGGCTATTCCGACCGGCTGGCATCGGCGACGATCGCGGCCGGCGGCACGCTGGGCATCCTGATCCCGCCCTCGATCATCCTGGTGATCTACGGCATCCTCACGCAGCAGAACATCGGCCAGTTGTTCATCGCGGGTGTCCTGCCCGGACTTCTCGGCCTGGCGCTGTACATGCTGGCGATAGCCCTCGTGGCGTGGTTCAAGCCGGAACATGCGCCGCGCGGCGAACGCTCGAGCGCGCAGGAGCGCTGGCAGTCGCTCGGCGGGGTCTGGCCCTTCCTGGTGCTGTTCGGGCTGATCTTCGGCGGGCTCTACCTGGGGTGGTTCACGCCGACGGAAGCGGGCGGCATCGGTGCCGGCGGTGCGTTGATCGTCGCGACCGTGCAGGGGCGCCAGAGCTGGCGCCGGTTCTACGAGACCTTGCTCGCCACGGCGCAGACCTCGGTCATGCTCTACACCGTTCTCTTCGGCGCGATGCTCTTCTCACAGCTGATCGCGTTCTCGGGTCTCGCCGACGGACTGCTGGCCGCGGTGCAGTCTTCCGGGCAGTCGAAGCTGGGCGTGCTGCTGGCCATCCTGGCGGTCTTCCTGGTGCTTGGCTGCGTCATGGACTCGATGGCCATCATCCTCATCTTCGTCCCCTTGTTCACCCCGACGCTGGTGGCTCAGGGCTACGATCTCGTGTGGTTCGGCGTGATCGTGGTGGTGCTCACCGAAATCGGCCTGATCACGCCGCCGATCGGCATGAACGTCTTCGTGCTCAAGGCCAATCTGCCGCAGGTGCCGGTGGGCACGATCTTCCGCGGCCTGGTCCCCTTCATCGCCGTCGACATCGTGCGCCTGGCCATCCTCGTGGCCTTCCCTTCGATCAGCCTGTTGCTGGTGCACTGGATGAAATAGGCGTCACCCGCCGGCGTTCCCGGATCGACCGGGAGCGACCGGCACACATCGCACGCTGCCAGGACCCACGAGGCCATCGCCCCGCAAGCCCTCATTTCACCTGGGCCGGCTTCGCCCTCGGACCGTAGCGGCTGAACTTTTCGACCACGGCGGCGATCTCGGCCTCGCCCAGCAGCGTCGGGCCGCCCAGCGTCAGGCTCATCACGTACTGCTGCGCCAGCGTCTCGACCTCGCGCGCCAGCCACATCGCGCGCACCAGGTCGCGCTCGAATACGAGCAGGCCATGGTTGGCCAGCAGGCAGGCCTTGCGGCCCTCGAGCGCGACCAGCGCCGCGTCGGACAACGCCTGGCTGCCATAGGTGTGATACGGCGCGCAGCGGATCGTCGGCCCGCCGGCGGCGGCGATCATGTAGTGCAGCGGCGGGATCTGCATGCCGCGGATCGCCAGCACGGTGGCGTAGGTCGGGTGGCCGTGCACGACGGCGCCGGCCTCGGGCCGCGCGCGGTAGACGGCGCGGTGCATCAGCCACTCGCTCGATGGGTCGAGTTCGTGCTGCCAGCGGCCGGCGTCGTCGACGAAGACGATGTCCTCGGGCTGCAGCGCTTCGTAGGCGATGCCGCTCGGGGTGATCAGCATGCCGCCGGCCGCGCGCACCGAAAGATTGCCCGCGGTGCCGCTGGCCAGGCCGAGCGGCAGCAGTCGCCGCGCCTGCTCGACCAGCTGCTGCGCTGCGTGCGCCCGTTCAGCGCCGCCGCGCTGCGTCGCGCCGCTCATGCCGGCGGTGCCAGCTGCAATGCCGGCATCAGGAAGGCGATCTCGTCCGGCCGGCGGCGCGGGCCGGGTGCCGGGCGGCCGGCGAAGGCCGCGACG
>JBBIPS010000030.1:0-15942 GCA_037442725.1 Burkholderiales bacterium
GTCGCGCGCGTGCGGTGCGTAGACCGGCCGCGTCCCGCGCGGCGCGACGACGCAACCCGACAGCAGCACCAGCGCCAGCGCAGCCGCGCCGGCCAGGCAGGCGCGTGCGTGACGTCGACTGCGGTCGCGTCTCGGACGCAGAACAGGGCGAACTGGTGCGGTGGGGGTCATCATCTGCATCATCATGATGCAACGCCGCGCACCGGGCCTTGCGTTGACGTAAACGAATGCAAAGCCGGCCGATGGAACGTGGCGCCCTGCCCTGCGCCGCTGCCTGCGGCATCGCGTCGACGCGTGCGACGCCGCTGCTCTGACCCTGGCGGCATCTCGCGACACCCGGCGGCGTTTCGTCGCGCCGTTGCGGCGCGGGCGAAGTCGGTTCGACACACTGGCTGCGTCTTCACTGCCGGAGTTGCCCCATGAACCCACTCGCCTGCGCGCCGGCCCACGAACCGGCCCGTTCCTCGCTCGCCCGGACCGCCATGCGCTGGTCGACCCGGCTCGCCCTGGTGCTGGCGCTGGCCGGCGCGCTGCTTCTGGCCATCGCCCCGGCACCAGGCCTGGCCGCATCGGATGCCGCTGACGCCGGCGCGCTGGCGCAATTCCGGCGCGCAGCCGACGGTGACCGGTCGGCCATCGAACCCGCAGCAGCGCGCTGGAGCGAGTTGTCGGCGGCGGACCCCACTGACCCGGTGCTGCGCGCCTACGCCGGTGCGGCCACCTCGATGCGCGCGCTGACGACGTGGCTGCCGTGGCGCAAGCTGAGCTATGCCGAGGACGGCCTGGCGCAGCTCGACAAGGCGCTGGCGCAATTGACTCCGGTGCACGACGCCAGGCTGCACAACGGCGTGCCGGCGAGCCTCGAGACGCGCTTCGTCGCGGCCAGCACCTTCCTCGCCCTGCCGTCGATGTTCAACCGCGCGCCGCGTGGCGCCAGGCTGCTCGACGAAGTGCTCAGGAGCCCACTGCTGGCCACCGCACCAATGGGCTTTCGCGGCGCGGTGTGGCTGCGCGCCGGACTCGAGGCAGCCAAGGCCGGCCGCGGCGACGAGGCGCGCCAATGGCTGCGCCAGGCGAGCGCCAGCGGCGCGCCGCAGGCCGCGGCGGCGCAGGCCAGGCTGAAGGAGCTTTGACGTGAACCTGCCACAGGATCACGGCGGCACGCAACCGCGGGCAGGCGCTGCTGGTACGGTCCTCGCGCTGCGCGCGGTGCACAAGACCTACCGGCTCGGCGCGCACGTCGTCCCGGCACTGCAGGGCGTCGACCTCGACGTGCTGGCCGGCGAGATGCTCGCACTCACCGGCCCCTCGGGCAGCGGCAAGAGCACGATCCTGAACCTGGCCGGGCTGATCGACGCACCCGACAGCGGCGAGATCGTGCTGCGCGGCGCCCGTGTCACCCGGCTCGACGCGCGCGCGGCCACGCTGCTGCGCCGCGAGGCGATCGGCTTCGTCTTCCAGAGCTTCAACCTGGTGCCGGTGATGACGGTGGCCGAAAACGTCGACTACCCGCTCTTCATCGCCGGCGTGAGCACCACCGAGCGGCGCCGGCGCGTCGCCGAGATGCTGCGCGCGGTCGGCCTGCACGAGCACGCGCGGCACCGGCCCGATGCGCTCTCGGGCGGCCAGCGCCAGCGCGTGGCGATCGCCCGCGCGCTGGTCAAGCGTCCCGCGCTGGTGATCGCCGACGAGCCCACCGCCAGCCTCGACTCGCACACTGCCGACCAGGTGCTCGACCTGATGCGCGAGCAGGGCCACGCGCACGGCGCGGCGTTCCTGATCGCCACCCACGATGCGCGGCTGCTGCGCCGCTGCGACCGCGCCATCGACCTGCTCGACGGACGGATCCAATGATGAATCTCGAATGGCTCGAGTTCGCGTGGCTCAACACGCTGCGCAACCGGCGGCGCTCGGCCGTCACGGTGGCGATTGCCGCCCTGGGCAGCGCGGCGATCCTGCTGGCCGGCGGCTTCGCGCTGTTTACGTACCAGGGACTGGCGCAAGCCTCGGCGCGCACGACTGGCCACCTGATCGTCGCCCAACCCGAGCAGTTCACCCGCGACGAGGACACGCCGCTGCAGCACGGTCTGGACGATGTCGCGACGCTGAAGGCAAAGCTGATAGCCGACGACGCGGTGCGCCAGGTGTTGCCGCGGGTCGAGTTCTCGGGGCTGATCAGCAACGGCGACAAGTCCACCGTGATGATGGCCGCCGGAATCGACCCGGATGCCGAGTTCGCCGTCAAGGGCCCGTTCCTGACCGTCGAGGCCGGCCGGGTGCTGACCAGCGACCAACGCCTGCAGGTGATGCTCGGCGACGGTCTGGCGCGCAGCCTGAAGGCCACGCCCGGCAGCAGCCTGACGCTGCTGGCCAGCACCACCGAGGGCGCGCTGAACGCCCTGGACGTGATCGTGGTCGGTATCTTCTCGACCGGAATTCCCGAGATCGACAAGCGGCTCGTCTACACCGACGTGGCCACCGCGCAGGAGCTGCTCGTGACGCGGCGCGTGTCGAGCCTGGGCGTGTTCCTGTCCAGCATGCAAAGCACCGCGCCGACGCGCGCGCGGCTGCAGGCGGCGCTGCCGCAACTGGCGCTGC
Organism: Burkholderiales bacterium; assembly: GCA_037442725.1. Classification (GTDB taxonomy): domain Bacteria; phylum Pseudomonadota; class Gammaproteobacteria; order Burkholderiales; family Burkholderiaceae_C; genus Pseudaquabacterium. The sequence goes on from JBBIPS010000030.1 coordinate 2,599, forward strand.
AGACCTGGACCGACCAGGCGCCGTTCTACCGCAGCGTCAAGGAGCTCTACAACCGCATCTTCGGCGCGCTCGGGCTGATCATCGGCGTCATCGTCGTCTTCGTCGTCACCAACGCGATGGCGATGTCGATCATCGAGCGCACGCGCGAGATCGGCACGCTGCGCGCGCTGGGCACGCTGCCCGGTCAACTGGTGCGCAGCTTCGCGCTCGAGGGGTTGCTGCTGGGCGGCGTCGGCGCGCTGCTCGGTGCGCTGCTGGCGCTGGCGGTGTCGGTGGCGCTGCTGCTGTTCCCGCTCGAGATGCCGCCGCCGCCCGGGCGCAGCACCGGCTACCCGCTGCAGATCGCGATCGACCCGGCGCTGTATGCCGCGACGCTGCTGGCGATGCTCACGCTCGCCACGCTGGCCTCGGCGCTGGTGGCGCGCAGCACGGTACATGGGCCGATCGTCGATGCGCTGGCGCATGTCTGAACGCAGCGGCGAACGAACCCCATGCATCAGCCGCGCCGCCACCTTGACCCCGGCCTGCTCCGATTCCTCCGCAAGCGGGCGGGTACGAAGCAGGCTGATGTCCCCCCCTCGCGCGCGCTGGAGAGCGCCCCCAGGCCGACGACATACGTCGCCCGCTCCCCGTGCGGTGAGTCAACTCGGGAGCGGCCCTTCGTTGACTCGAGATCGCCCCCAGGGCCGGGCTGCGCCCGGCCCGCCCCCCGCGGGGGTGCAAGCAAAGTGGCGAAGCCACACTTGCTCGCGAGGGCCGGGGCGAGGGTCGACCCTTGGTGGCCATTGGCCAAATGCACGGCAGGAGGACACATGATGAAGTTGAAGACTGGCTTGGCCGTCACGGCTCTGATCGTCATCGCGACCGCTGCCCACGCTGCAGACGACGTGGCCGCACTGCTGAAAGCCGCCGACCGCTACCGCAGCGGCGCCGACAACCTGCAGGTCGAGACCGAGGTGCGCGTCTTCAACCGCGACGGCACGCCCGACAAGGAGCGCCGCTACACCGTCTTCGTCCAGGCCGGCCACAAGTCGCTCGTGCTGATGCGCTCGCCGGCCGAGGCCGGGCAAAAGGTGCTGATGCTGGGCGACGACTTCTGGCTGCTGCTGCCCGGCAGCGCGCGACCACTGCGCATCACGGCGTCGCAGAAGCTGCTCGGCGACGCCGCCACCGGCGACATCGCGACGCTGAGCTGGGCCGAGGACTACACCGGCGCGCTGGCCGGCGAGGAGCCCTGCGACACGGGAGCCGCGCCGGGCGATGCAAAGCCCGGCATCGCGTCCTCGGGGAGCGGGCACGAAACGCTCGCGGACGCGCCGACACAGGCGTGCCAGCACCTGAGCCTGCGGGCCGCGCGCAAGGGCCTGAGCTACCAACGCATCGAACTCTGGCTCGGCAAGCGGCACCACGAACCGGTGCGCGCCGAACTGTACGTGCAGTCGGACAAGCTGGCCAAGCTCGCCCGCTTCATCACCGACCAGCCGCGCGCGCCGACGCAGGTGGACCAGATGGTGCTCGAGGACCGGCTCAGCTCGCACCGGCAGACCCGCGTGCGCTACCTTTCGCGCCAGCCCAGGGCGGTGCCCGAGGCCTGGCTCAATCCGATGTTCCTGGCCCGCAACCCGGGGCTGGAGTAGACGATGCCGCACTCGGCAACGCAACGCCGGCGCCGGCTCGCTGCGCTGGCGCGCAGCGCGATGACGGCCATGCGATGTGCCGTCGTCGCTTTGAGTGCAGCCAGCACAGCCGCATCGGCGGCATCGGCCGACAGCACCGCCGCCGCGGTCGCCTCAGCCGACGCTGCCGCAGCGCGACAGGGTCCGAACGGCGAGCTGCGCCTGCGCTCGGACGCGTCGGCAGCGTCCGTCGGCGGCCCGTTGGCAGTCGCCAACGCGCTGCAACCCGGCAGCGCCGCCGGCGCCGGCAGCTCGGCGCTGGCCGAAGTCGAGTTGCGCCACACGCTGCGAACAAAACTCGGCGGCATGCCGGTCTCGCTGTCGGGCGACCTGCTGGCGCAGCATGAACAGTCCGAGGGCGGCCCGGGTCGCGCGCATGGACGCGTTGCTGAACTGTTAGCGGAGGCCGACTTCGGCGCCTGGCAGGCTAGCGCCGGCAAGAAGGTGCTGGGCTGGGACGTTGGCTTCGGCTTCAGGCCCAACGATTTCGTGCAACAGGAGCCGCGCCGCACGCTGCTCGCCACGACACCGCAGGGCCGGCCGCTGCTGGAGATCGAGCACTTCAGTGCCGAAAGCGCGACCACGCTGGTGTGGGTCAACCCGCAACGCGCGAACAGCCGCGACGACGCCAGTCGTGGTGCGCTGGAGAGCGCTCTGGCCGCGCGCTGGTACCAGCGCCATGGTGCGCTCGACGCCCATGCCTTCGGCCGCGTCGGCGCGCACACCGGTGCCAGCGTGGGCGCGGCGCTGGCCTGGGTCGCCGGCGACGAACTCGAGCTGCACGCCTCGGCACGCGCGCTGCAGCGCCGCGACGGCTGGCTCCTGGACAGCGCCGCTGCCGACAGACCGGTCGCCACCAACCCCTGGCAACAGGCCACGCTGGGCGGCGCGGCGCAATGGCTGCTCGGCGCGAGCTGGACCGGCCAGCGGCAGCAAAGCCTGCTGGTCGAGGCCTGGCACGACGGCAGCGCCCTGCCCGACCGCGCCTGGGACGCCTGGTCGCGCCGCAACGCCGGGCTGGCGGCACTGGCTGTCCGGCCCGGCCTGCCGCCCGGCGTCATCGGCGCAGCGGCCGGCAACCTGGCCTGGCAAGCCACGCCGTTCGATGCCACCAGCGTGCGCCGCGACAATCTGTTCGTGCGCCTGGCATGGCAGCCCGAGCATTGGCTGTTCTGGCTCGACGCGCTCGCCACCCCGGCCGACGGCGGCCGCATCCTCAGCGCCGGCGCGCAATGGCAAGGCGACCGGCTGCGGCTGAACGCCGCATGGCGCGTCTACGGTGGCGCTGCCGGTTCGGTGATCGCCCAGTTGCCGCTCAGAAGCAGCGCGCTGCTGGCCGCCGCCTGGGCGTTCTGACAGCGCTGGATGGTGCTTCGCGACGCCCGGCATCACTTCGTCGCGAATGGTTCGCCAAGAAGATGCCGGCCACCGAAGATGGCGCCGTCACCCCCGAGGCATGCCATGACGCACTTCATCCTGACCATCGTCGTTCACACCCCGCGCTGGGTCTGGGCCCTGCTCGCCGCGCTGATCGCCTCGGGGCTGCGCCAGACGCACGACCAGGTCGTCTCGAAGCCGCGCTTGCTGATCCAGCCGGCGCTGCTGGGCCTGCTGTCGCTGGCCGGCGCCAGCGCCACCTTCGGCCTGCACCTCTCGGTGCAACCGATGTGGCTGGTGGGCGGGGTGGTGGGCCTGGCCATCAGCCGGTCGCTCGGCCTGCCGCGCCGGCTGCGGCCAATGGGAAGCGGCCGCTTCGCCGTCGCCGGCAGTTGGGTGCCGCTCATTCTGACGATGTCGATCTTCGCACTGCGCTACCTCTCGTCGGCGACGCTGGCCATCGAGCCGCAACTCGCCGGTGATCCGGCTTTTGCTGCCGCCACCAGCCTGTTGTACGGACTGCCGGCCGGCCTGTTCGCGGCGCGCGCGCTGCCAGTGCTGGGCCTGGCCGGACCTGCGCTGCCCGAGCCGGCCGTGTGAACCGCGGGCAGGCCCGTGATCGACAATCCGCGCATGGTCCTCACCGACGACGACACGCCGTGCGCCGAGCCATCACCGTGGCGCGCGTTCGCGCGTCGCGGCCTGCTCAACCAGTTGCTGTGCCTGGCGATTGCCGGTCTGTCCTGGCTGCTCTCGAGCCACAGCGGCGGCTTCGTCGTGACCTGGATCTACTCGACAGCGATCGGCACCTGCTGCTGGTTCTTCATCGACGGCGGCCGCATCGCACTGGCACAGTGGCTGCATCGGCATCGGCCCGGTCGGGTCGGCGACGGCGCCCGCCTGGCGCGCTGGCCCGGCGTGGCATGGATGCTGGTGTGCATTGCCGGCGGCACGCTGGCCGGCTACAGCCTGGGCAGCGCGATCGCCGACACCGTCACCGGCTTGAGTTCGCCGAGCCTGGCCGCCAACAAACCGGCGCTGGCGATCACACTGATCGCCGCGATCGCCGCAACCTTCTACTTCTACTCCACCGAACGGTTGATCGCCGAGCGCGCAGCGGCCGAGGCGGCGCGTCGCCTGGCCGCCGAAAGCCAGCTCAGACTGCTCGAGTCGCAGCTCGAGCCGCACATGCTGTTCAACACGCTGGCCAACCTGCGCGTGCTGATCGGCGTCGACCCGGCGCGCGCACAGGCCATGCTCGATCGGCTGATCGCCTTCCTGCGCGCCACGCTCGGCGCATCGCGCAGCGGCATGCAGCCGCTGGCGGCCGAGTTCGACCGGCTGGCCGACTACCTGGCGCTGATGGCCGTTCGCATGGGCCCGCGGCTCGCGGTGCACTTCGACCTGCCGGCCGAGCTGCGCGAGCAGGTCGTGCCCGCGCTGCTGCTGCAGCCGCTGGTCGAGAACAGCATCAAGCATGGGCTCGAGCCCAAGATCGAAGGCGGACGCATCGAGATCAGCGCGCGCCGGGAAGCCGGGCAACTGGTGCTGGCAGTGCACGACACCGGCGTCGGCCTGCAGGCGCGCGCCGCCGCGACCGACGGCAGTCGCTACGGGACCGCGCATGTGCGCGAACGCCTGGCCGCGCTGTACGGCGAGCGCGCCAGCTTCAGTCTCGCGCCGGCAGCCGGCGGCCAGGCTGGCACGCTGGCGAGCTTGCGGCTGCCACTCGCGGCTCGCCCCGAAAGTGCGTCATGACCCCATTGCCACCTTCGGCGTCGCCCCCCGCCGTACCGGCCACCGCGCTGATCGCCGAGGATGAGCCGCTGCTGGCCCGCGGTCTGAGGAACGAGTTGACCCGGCTGTGGCCCGAGCTGGATGTCGTGGCCTCGGTGGGCGACGGCGCCAGCTCGGTGACCCAGGCGCTGGCGCTGCGCCCGGCGGTGTGCTTCCTCGACATCCGCATGCCCGGGCTGACCGGGCTCGAGGCCGCGCAGGCACTGGCCGAGGACTGGCCTGACGGGCCCGACTGCGCGCCCTTCCCGCTGCTGGTGTTCGTCACCGCCTACGACGAGTACGCTCTGCAGGCCTTCGACGCACAAGCCGTCGACTACCTCGTCAAGCCGGTCGAAAGCGCACGGCTGGCGGCCTGCGTCGCGCGGCTGCAGCAGCGCCTGGCCGACCGCACGCCGGCAGCGGCACCGGGGCCGGATGCGTCGGCGCAGAATCGATCGTTCGACCAGACGCTGCGGCAACTGCGCGCGTTGCTGCAGGCAACCGCGGGCGCGGCGGCCGGCGCGAGCTCTGCGCCGCGACTCGCTGTGATCCAGGCCGGTGTCGGCAACACCGTGCACATCGTACCGATCGACGAGGTGCTGTACTTCGAAGCCGCCGACAAGTACGTGCGCGTCGTCACCGCCGCACGCGAACACCTGATCCGGCAATCGCTGCGCGAGTTGCTGCCGCAGCTCGACACACAGCAGTTCTGGCAGGTGCACCGCAGCCTGGTGGTGCGCGCCGCTGCGATCACCACCGCCGTTCGCGATGAGTCGGGCAAGGTCTACCTGACGCTGCGCGGTCGCCCCGAGCGCCTGACTGCAAGCCGCCTGTACGCACACCTGTTCAAGGGCATGTGAGCGGCCCGACGCCGCCCGCCGCAGCGCCCATTGACGGGGATCGACCTTTCCTTCGGGGCCCGCACCGACCCGGCGGGTCGGGACCGCCGCCGACCTTCAGCGGCGCCACAGGCTTCTTACAATCGCCGCCACTCTTTGATCCGCGTCGTCGGCCCCGACAGGCCTGCGGCGCCTGCCATGTCCGCCCCCACGCCATCCGACGCAGCGCCCAAACTCGCCAACTTCCTGCGCACGCTGATCGAGCGTGAGCTGCACGAGGGCGTCTACGCGCAGCGCCGCTGGGCTGGCTCACCCGGCGATGCGGCGCACCACGCCGCCGGCGGCGGCGACCCGGCACGCGTGCGGCTGCGCTTTCCGCCCGAGCCCAACGGCTATCTGCACATCGGCCACGCCAAGAGCATCTGCCTGAACTTCGGCCTGGCGCGCGACTTCGGCGGTGTCTGCCACCTGCGCTTCGACGACACCAACCCCGAGCGCGAAGAGCAGGAATACGTCGACGCGATCATCGAGATGGTGCACTGGCTGGGCTGGAGCTGGGACGCCTTCGGCACCTCGCACCTGTACTACGCCAGCGACTACTTCGACTTCATGTACCGCGCCGCCGAGCACCTGGTCGAGCGCGGCCTGGCCTATGTCGACGAGCAGAGTGCCGAGGCGATGCGCGCGGCGCGCGGCGACTTCAACACCCCCGGCACCGACAGCCCGTGGCGCGACCGCAGCCCGGCCGGGAACCTGGCACGCCTGCGCGAGATGCGCGACGGCCGCCACGCCGACGGCGCGATGGTGCTGCGTGCCCGGATCGACATGGCCTCGCCCAACCTCAACCTGCGCGACCCGGCGCTGTACCGCATCAAGCGCGCGACGCACCACGCCAGCGGCGACAAGTGGTGCATCTACCCGATGTACACCTACGCGCATCCGATCGAGGACGCGCTCGAGAACATCACGCACAGCATCTGCACGCTCGAGTTCGAGGACCAGCGCCCGTTCTACGACTGGCTGCTCGAGCACCTCGCCGAGGGCGGCCTGCTGCAGCGGCCGCTGCCGAAGCAGCACGAATTCGGGCGCCTGAACCTGACCCACGTCATCACCAGCAAGCGCAAGCTGCGCCAGCTCGTCGAGGAGGGCATCGTCGGCGGCTGGGACGACCCGCGCATGCCGACGCTGGCCGGCATGCGCCGGCGCGGCTACACGCCCGAAGCGGTGCGCCGCTTCGCCGACGACACCGGCGCGAGCAAGACCAACATCTGGGTCGACCACGCGGTGCTCGAAGCCGCGCTGCGCGCCGACCTCGAGGGCAAGGCGCCGCGCGCGATGGCCGTGATCGACCCGGTCAAGCTCGAACTCACGAACTGGGCCGAGGTGTTCGGCGCCGACCACCGCGAGCCGTGCAGCGCACCGCTGCACCCGCACCTGCCCGGCCTGGGACAGCGCCACTTCAGCCTCGGCCCCGAGGTGTGGATCGAGCGCGACGACTTCGCCGAAGTTCCGCCCAAGGGCTTCTTCCGGCTCTACCCGCCGCGCATCGATGCCGGTGGCGTCGCCTTGCCGGGCAGCAAGGTGCGGCTGAAGTACGGCATGGTCGTCGAGTGCACCGGCTGCGCGAAGGATGCGCAGGGTCGCATCACCGCCATCACCGCCAAGGTCGTGCCCGACACCAAGAGCGGCACGCCGGGCGCCGACGCCGTCAAGGTCAAGGGCACGCTGACCTGGGTCGGCGTGCACGAGGCCGTGCCGGCCGAGCTGCGCCTGTACGACCACCTCTTCACCGCCGAGCAACCCGAGCCCGGCGACGGCGACCTCGAGGCGAGCCTGAATCCGCAAAGCGTCAAGATCATGCAAGGCTTCATCGAGCCCGGTCTGGCCGCGGCGCGACCCGAAGATCGCTTCCAGTTCGAGCGTCACGGCTACTTCGTCGCCGACCGCGTCGACCATGCCGCAGGTGCGCCGGTGTTCAACCGCAGCACCGGGTTGCGCGAGCACCGCGTCAAGTGACCCAGCCGCGCGATGGGCTGCGTGCGCAGACCGCGCCGCAGCGATCCACCGCCGTCATCAACCCTGATGCTGTGAACCGCGGCCGCGCCAGCGGTCCTTCCACTGCAGCCAGGTGTAGCTGGCCTGCGCCGCGGCGAAGCCTGCGGGTCTGAAGGCGGGCGCAAGACCATAACGCGCGAAAGCAGGGGGAATGCCCTGGCCGCAGGCGATCGCCGCGGCGAGCAGTTCGCCGGCCACCGTGGTCGGCGCCACGCCGTGCCCGCCGAAGGCCAGCGCGTACCACAGCCCGTCGTGCCGGCCGCGCCCGTCGCCAGGCAGGCGGCCGATCTGCGGCATCTTGTGGCGGGCGTAGCTCATCAGGCCGCTCCACGCGTAGTCGATCTTCGCGTCGCGCAGCGGCGGATAGACGCGCGCCAGGTCGCGCCGCAGCAGGCGCTCGATCGCCGCCGGGCGCCGCTCGAAGACCGAGATGCGCCCGCCCCACAGCAGCCGCGTGTCGGGCAGGACGCGGTAGTAGTCGAACGCGAAGCGGGTGTCGTAAATCGCCGCCGGGCTGGGGATCAGTTCGCGCAGGCGCGCGCCGAGCGGCTCGGTCACCATCACGTACGTCGCGATCGGCAGCATTGCGCGTTCGACTGCCGGCACCAGACCCTGCAGGTACCCGCCGCCGGCCACCACCACGTGCCGCGCACGCACCGCGCCGTCCGCCGTGCTGACGCGAAACCCGCCGCCGGCCGCAGGCTCGATGGCCTGCGCCGCCGAGCGCTCGTGCACGCGCGCGCCACCGGCCATGGCGGCACGCGCCACGCCGAGCGCGTACTTCAACGGATGGAAGTGCAAGGCATCGGGCTCGCGCAGCGCGCCGAAGTAGCGCCTCGACACGACGTGCGCGTCGAGATCGCGCTTCGGGATCAGTTGCCACTGCACGCCGAAATGCTGCTGCATCAGCGCCTGCTGCGCGAGCAGGATCGAGGGATCGTCGAACCAGTTGCACAGCAGCGCGCCGCCGTCGACGGCGTCGCATTCGATCGCGTGGCTGCGGATGCGCCGTCGGATCAGGTCGACCGCGGCGCGGGTCAGCGCGTAGCACTCGCGCGCCCGTTCGGGGCCGAGCTGTGCCAGCAGGTCGGCGCAGTCCAGGCTGTAGCCGCCGAAGACGAAGCCACCGTTGCGCCCCGAGGCACCGAAGCCGATGCGTTCGGACTCCAGCAGCACCACATCGCGCACGCCGCGCTCGACGAGTCCGAGCGCGGTGGCCAGTCCGGCAAAGCCGGCGCCGACGATGCAGACCTCGGCATCAATCTCGCGCTGCAGCGCCGGCTGCGCCGCGCCGCGCCTGACCGTCGCTTCGTAGTAGCTGTCCATGTGCGCATCATGCCCAAGCCGCGGCGCATCCCGCGGCAGGGTCCGGGCGCTGCGGTGTTGCCACCGCGACGCGCCTCAGCCCGCACCGCGTCCGGGTCGAGCCACCCGCTACCATCGCCCGATGCACCGGTCGCCCCTGCCCTGGCGCACCGCCACGCTGACGCTGGTGGCGATGATCGCCTTTGCCGGCAACTCGCTGCTGTGCCGCATCGCGCTGCGCGACACCGCCATCGATGCCGCCAGTTTCACCAGCCTGCGCCTGGGCAGTGGCGCGCTGATGCTGGCGCTGCTGGTGACGCTGCGCGGCGGCGGGCCGGGCGCGGGAGCCAGACCTCGACTGGCCGGCGACTGGCCGTCGGCGCTGGCGCTGTTCGTCTACGCGGCGGGCTTCTCGTTCGCCTACGTATCGCTGACGGCAGCCACAGGCGCGCTGCTGCTGTTCGGTGTCGTGCAGACCGCGATGATCGGCTGGGGCCTGTGGCGCGGCGAGCGCCTGAGTGCGCTGCAATGGCTGGGGCTGGCCGCCGCCGGTGGCGGGCTGGTGGTGCTGCTGCTGCCGGGGCTGGCCACGCCGACGCTGGCCAGCGGCCTGCTGATGGGCACGGCCGGGCTGGCCTGGGCGGTGTACTCGCTGCGCGGGCGCGGCAGCGGCGATGCCACCGCGGTCACCGCGGGCAACTTCGTCCGCGCCGCACCGATGGCACTGGCGGTGAGTGTGCTGCTGGCTTCGCGACTGCGCTGGGACGCCAGCGGCGTCGCGCTGGCACTGGCCTCGGGCGCGCTGGCGTCGGGGTTGGGCTACGCCGTCTGGTACGGCGCGCTGCGTGGCCTGACCGCCACGCGCGCGGCGATCGTCCAGCTCAGCGTGCCGGCGCTGGCGGCGGCCGGCGGCGTATTGCTGCTGGGCGAGCCGCTGACGCCGCAACTGCTGGCCGCGTCGGTGGCCGTGCTGGGCGGCGTGGCGCTGGTGATCGCGGGCCGGCAGCGGCGCTCAGTGCCGCGTTCCTGACACGCAGGATACGCGAACTGTGTCGCCGCGCCGGGGCGCGCACCGCGCACCGTCGGACAAGCCCGCCGGACAGGTCTCCACGCCGCGCGTCAGGCACGTCGGACGGGCGGCATCGGGCAGCCGCGGCGAGCGCAGCCGAAAGTTGCAGCGCAGTCGCCGCGGCCGTGCCGGGCCGACGCAGCCGATGCGCCGGGCATGCAGCGGGCTCCGGTACTGCCAGCCGGACCTCATCAGCCGACGCGCTCGGCCAGCGCCCAGACGACGTGCTCGCGCAGCAGCGGCTCCGCGCCGTCGAGCGCGGCCTGCAGCGCCTGCGAAATCGCCACGTCGCCGGTCTGGCGCCACGCATTGCCCAGCGCCACCGCCAGGTTGCGCCGCCAGCGCCGCCAGCCGATGCGCCGGATCGCGCTGCCTTCGCTGTGATGCAGGAAATCAGCCTCGCGCCAGCTCCACAACTGCAGCAGCGTGGCATTGCCGATCGCCTCGCGGGCATCGAAATCGGGCAGCGTCGAGCGCTGCGCGTACCTGTTCCACGGGCACACGAGCTGGCAGTCGTCGCAGCCGTAGATGCGGTTGCCGATCGCGGCGCGGAACTCGAGCGGGATCGACCCGTCGTGCTCGATCGTCAGGTACGAGATGCAACGCCGCGCGTCGAGCCGGTACGGCGCGACGATGGCGCGCGTCGGGCAGGCGTCGATGCACGCACTGCAGCTCCCGCAATGCGCCGCCACCGGCGCCGTCACGGGCAGCTCGACGTCGACACAAATCTCGCCGAGGAAGAACATCGAACCGGCCTCGCGCGCCAGCGCCAGCGTGTGCTTGCCGCGCCAGCCCAGGCCGCTGCGCCCGGCCAGCTCGACCTCGAGCACCGGCGCCGAGTCGGTGAACACGCGCTGGCCCAGCACGCGCCCCGCGGTCTGCCCGGCGGCGCTCAGTTCAGCCTGCAGCCGATCGGCCAGCTTCTGCAATCGCGTGCGCACCACCTTGTGGTAGTCGCGGCCGTGGGCGTAGAGCGAAACCACGGCCAGGCGCGGTTGTGCCAGTCGTTCGAGGGCCACCGCCTGCCAGCCGTCGGGCGCGCTGCGCGGCAGGTAGTCCATGCGCGCGGTGATCACGCGCAGCGTGCCGGGCACCAGCTCGGCGGGCCGCGCGCGCTTCAGGCCGTGGCGTTGCATGTAGCCCATGCCGCCGTGCCAGCCCGCGTCGAGCCAGGCCAGCAGTCCAGGCTCGGCGCTGGCCAGATCGACATCGGCAACACCGATCTGGGAGAATCCGAGCGCGCCGGCCCAGGTGCGCAGGCGCTCGAGCAGTGCCGCCGGCGACACTGTCTCGCCTTGATCGCCAGGCCGTTGCCTCGAGCCGCTGCTGGCTCCGTCCGTGCCGTGACCCTCGCGCATCCGCCGATTCTAGAAACGCTCACCCTGGCCTGGCCGGACGAGGCCGCGTGCGCCGCGTTCGCGGGGCGGCTGGCGGCGCGCGACGGCATCGGGGCAGCGCTGATCGAGTTGCGCGGCCCGCTCGGCGCCGGCAAGACGACTTTCGTGCGCCACCTGCTGCGCACGCTCGGCGTCGAAGGCCGCATCAGGAGCCCGACCTTCACATTGCTCGAGCCGTACCAGATCGTCTGCGGGCAGCGCCGCTTCAGCGCCGCGCACTGCGACTTCTACCGCTTCGGCGACGAACGCGAGTGGATCGATGCCGGGCTGCGCGATGTCTTCGCCGAGCCCGGGCTCAAGCTCGTCGAGTGGCCCGAGAAGGCCGCCGGGCTGCTGCCGCCGCCGGACCTGCGCATCGCGATCGAGCCGCTCGACGAGTCGGCGCGCCGCGTCGAGGTCGACGCGCTGACGCCGCTGGGCGTGGCGTTGCTGCCATGAGGCCGCGCTCCGCGATCACACGGCGCCGCGCGCTGAACCGGCTCGGCGCGCTCGCGCTGCTGCTCGGCGCGCGCGAGCTGGCCTTCGGTGCGGCCATCGTCGCGGTGCGCATCTGGCCGGCCAGCGACTACAGCCGCGTGACGATCGAATCGGACCAGCCGCTGGCCGCCAGCCACTTCCTCACCGACGACCCGCCGCGGCTGGTCGTCGACATCGACCAGCTCGAACTCGGCGCGGCGCTGCGCGAGCTGGTCGGCAAGGTGCGACCCGATGATCCCTTCATCGCCGGGGTTCGGGTCGGCCAGAACCAGCCGCGCGTGGTGCGGCTGGTGCTCGACCTGAAGCAGCCGGTGGCGCCGCAGCAGTTCACGCTGCAGCCGGTGGCGGCCTACCGGCACCGGCTGGTGTTCGACCTGTTCCCGACCCAGCCGCACGACCCGCTGCTCGAGCTGATCCGCCAGCGCGAGCTGGCCGAGGCCAGTGCGGCCAGGAGCATGCAGGACGCGCTGGGTGAGTTCATCGGCCGCATCGAACGCGTGCCGGCGCCCGGCGCGAGGGTGAGCCCCGGGCTGCCGCCGCGGCACGCGAGCCCGCCACCCGGCTTCGGGCCACTGCCCGCCGACGAACAGCAACGCATCGACCGCCTGGTGGTCGTCGCGATCGACCCCGGCCATGGCGGCGAGGACCCCGGCGCCGTCGGCCCCAGCGGCCTGCGTGAGAAGGACGTGGTGCTGGCGATCGCGTTGCAACTGCGCGAACGGTTGAACAGCGTGCCGGGGCTGCGCGCGATGCTGACGCGCGACGCCGACTTCTTCGTCCCGCTGCACGAGCGCGTGCGCAAGGCGCGGCGCGTGAAGGCCGACCTGTTCGTCTCGATCCACGCCGATGCCTTCTTCACGGCGCAGGCCCGCGGCGCGTCGGTGTTCGCGCTGTCGGAAAACGGTGCCACCAGCTCGGCGGCACGCTGGATCGCGAACCGCGAGAACGCCGCCGACCGCGTCGGCGGCGTCAACGCCGCCTCCATCAAGGACGCGCAGGTGCTGCGCGCGATGGTCGACATGAGCACCGCGGCACAGATCAAGGACAGCCTTGCGATCGGTCGCGAGGTGCTCGATCGCATCGGCACGGTCGGCACGTTGCACAAGGGCCAGGTCGAGCAGGCCGGGTTCGCGGTGCTCAAGGCACCCGACATCCCGAGCATCCTGGTCGAGACCGCCTTCATCTCCAACCCGGACGAGGAAGCCAGACTGCGCGACGACGCCTACCAGGGCCGGCTCGTCGAGGCGCTGTTCATCGGCATCCGGCGTTACTTCGCCCGCAACCCGCCGCTCGCGCGGCAGCGCGTGCTGTAGCGTCCGGGCCGGCGCGGCAGCGCGTTGCGCGCGGGCGCTGCGCACGAGCGCGGCGGGCGC
>JBBIPS010000031.1:0-15766 GCA_037442725.1 Burkholderiales bacterium
TGGCCGCTGCGCTGGCCGGTGCGCTGGCCGGTGCGCTGGCCGGTGCGCTGGCGATGCCAGCTGTGCCCGCCGCCGGGCGCGTCACCACCTCGGGCCGGGCACCGAGGGCAGTGCTTGCGGCCGTGCCCGTGGATGCGCCGTGACCCGCCCCGGTGGGTACCTCTATCGAGATGCCGGTCGAGGCGCTGGCGGGCGTCGATGCCGGCACCGCCGCGGGTGTGGCCGCCGGCAATGCGGGCAAAGCTGGCGCAGGCTGGGCGTGGGCCAGCCCGGGCAGCGCGACCAGCACGCCGATCGACCACCAGCCAGACAGGTCGCGCCGCATCGACATCACGCTGCGGGCCTCACTTGCCGCCCCTGGATTCGACCGGGATCTCGAGCATCGCGTCGACCAGTCCGCGGCTGAACGCAGTGGCACCGGTGTCGGCCACCGCGTCGTAGCTGAACGCCGCCGACGACGACGCCAGCGGCATGTCGGCGGACGCGACTTCGAGCGCCTCGGGCCGCAGTCCCTTCAGCACGGCGACGACGTCTTCTCCTCGGCCCGCGGCCTCGGCGGCCTTGGTCAGCGCGCTCAGCCGCTCGACGTCGAAGACGAAGGCGTTGCTGGTGAAGCCCTGCTCGATGAGTTTCTGGTGCAGCGAAAAGCCGGCCAGCGGATCGCCCTGCAACTTGGCCGCGCGCTCGAACGCCCACAGGTCGGCACGATCGAAGACGGTCGCGCCGATGCGTGCCACGCCGCTGAGCGCGCTTCGATTGACCGCGGCGAGTGCCATGCCGCCGAGCATCTGCCGGCGCGCGCGCTCGTGCGCATCCTCGGCGATGCCCTCGCGGACCTTGTCCAGCGCGTAGCTGCCGACCTGGCCGAGCAACTGCTGGCGCAGCACGTCGGCGGCAACCTGCGCGGTGGCGGCCTGCAGGGTCGTCGTCGCCGCCTCGGCGGCCAACGCCGCGCCCTTCAGCCCCGAGGCGATCGTGGCCAGGTTGTACAGCGTGCCGATCAGCTTGGTGCCGTAGTGGTACGCCTTCATGCGCACCCCACCCTCTTCGGACAGGCCTTGCGTCCACAACACCGTCCACAGCGCCTCGTCGTCGGTGAGCCCGACGCGTGCCACCTCGAGCGGGTGCAGCGACAGCAGCCAGTGGTAGTCCTGCAGCCTGGGTGTGTTGGGCGGCGCCAGCCGCGTGTAGCCGCGGCAGACCTCGAACGGCACGAGCTTGACCACCTTGCCGGTGGCGGTCTTGACGTTGAAGGGCCGGCCGGAGTCACGCTCGCGCACCAGCCGCATCGTCATGCGCTCGGCGTCGATGTCGCGCCCGTAGCCGTCGATCGTCGCCAGCCTGTCACCCGGCACCAGCGGCGCGTCCGCGCTGGCGCTGACGACCGTCAGCCGCTCGTCGACGCCGAGCGCGCGCACCCAGGCGACGCGGTCGTCCTCGGACCAGGCATCGCTGCTGACGACCGAGATCGGCAACTCCCACTGCTTGTCGCAGTCGGGGTCGTGCAGCGCAGCGCTGCGGGCAATCGCCGGGCGCAGGGCGCGCTCGCCGGCGCCGTAGACGCGGATCCGCTCGAGCAGCGCCGCGTCGACCTTGCGTCCGTCGTCGACGGTGTACTTCGGACCGGCGCAGGCCGCAAGCAACAGCGCGGCGACCGGTGCCGCGATCGCAACCCCGACACGCCGGCCTAGCACGGCAACGCAGCGTCCGGATCCGGCACGCCGCCAGCAATGACGATCGAGCAGCAAAGCCCCCCTCCGCGTCGGTGAACCTGGCTTCCAGGCCAACGGTTACACCTGTGACAAAGTATAGCGACGCCCCCGGGGTCGGCCCTGCATCGAACCCGGCCCGGCCCCGGCCGCGTGCCGCGGCGGCGTCGCGCGCCTGGGGGCACACTTTCGGATTCCGACATTCCTCGCCACGCGATGCGCGCCACCCTCGTCTTCTCGCATGCCAACGGCTTTGCAGCCTCGACCTATCGCAAGCTCTTTGCACTCTGGCGCAGCGCCGGCTGGCGCGTGCTGGCGCTGGAGAAGTTCGGCCACGATCCGCGTTATCCGGTGAGCAGCAACTGGCCGCATCTGCGCGACCAGTTGATCGATTTCATCGACACCGAGGCCGGTGCGCCGGTCTTCCTGGCGGGCCACTCCTTCGGCGGCCTGCTCAGCCTGCTGGTGGCCTGCCGGCGGCCCGACCTGGTGCGCGGCGTCGTGCTGCTCGACTCACCGGTGGTCACCGGCTGGCGTGCGCACAGCCTGCGCATGCTCAAGGCCAGCGGGCTGATCGCGCGCGTCTCGCCCGGTCGCGTCTCGCGCCGGCGCCGACACGAATGGCCGTCACGCAAGGCGGTGGCCGAGCACTACGGCGCCAAGGCGATGTTCGCGCGCTGGGACCCGCAGGTGCTGGCCGACTACGTGGCCACCGGCACCGAGCGGCGCGGCGGCAAGACCGTGCTCGCCTTCGACCGCGACGTCGAGACGCGCATCTACAACACGCTGCCGCACCACCTGGCCACGCTGTTGCGGCGCCACCCGCTGCGCTGCCCGGTCGGCTTCATCGCCGGCACGCGCTCGGACGTGATGCGCCAGGGCGGGCTCGCGGCATCGCGCGTGCTGGCCGGCCAGCGCTGGCGCACGATCGAGGGCGGCCATCTGTTCCCGATGGAACGCCCCGATGAGACCGCCGCGCTGGTGCTCGAACTGCTGGCCGGCATGCAGCCCGTCCGGCCGCCAGAGGCCACCGCATCCGACCCCACCTGATCGCGTCCCGCGTCGGCCCTGCAGTGCGCGCACCGACAGCCCGCGCGGCGCCCAGCCTCGCCCGCTGCGCCGCCGCCGTGCCGTTGCGTTCGCTCAACGCCGGCGCTCCCGCCGGCCCGACCATGCACAGGACTCGGCGAGGCTTGCATGCGGGCGTGGATTCAGCGGCACCAGCTCCTGACGTTCTTCGCGTTGGCCTATGCGCTGACGTGGGCAGACTGGCTACCGATGGCGGCGGCGGGAATGCGCGTGGCACCCGGGTCCGCGGTGACGCACTTCCCGGGTCTGCTCGGCCCGGCGATCGCCGCGCTCCTGACG
The DNA here is from genome assembly GCA_037442725.1 of Burkholderiales bacterium. Classification (GTDB taxonomy): domain Bacteria; phylum Pseudomonadota; class Gammaproteobacteria; order Burkholderiales; family Burkholderiaceae_C; genus Pseudaquabacterium. The sequence continues at coordinate 3,078 of JBBIPS010000031.1, forward strand.
CCGCTGCTCGGCGCGGACAGCGCCGCGTTCAGGGCGCTCGTGCGGCGCCTGGTCCACGTCCCGAAGCCGCGCTGGCGGTTCTGCGTCTGCAGCCTGAGCCCGCTGTTGTTCCTCGTCGCCGCACTGCCGATCGCCGTCGCGTCGGGAGTCGACATCCCTCGCCTGGGCGACTTTGCGCGCTACCCGGGGCTGCCACCGCTGGGCCTGCCCGCGGTGTTCGCGCTCGTCCTGCTGTGCAACGGCTTCGGCGAGGAGACCGGATGGCGCGGCTTCGCGCTGCCGCGCTTGCAGGCGCGCTTCGGGCCCCTGGGCGGGACGCTGCTGCTGGCCGTGCTCTGGGCCGGATGGCACGCACCGTCGTTCTTCGTCGTCGAGACCTACCGGTCGATGACGCCGCTGCTGCTGGTCTTCGGCTTCGGACTGGGGCTGATCAGCGGCGCCATCGTCCTGTCGCACGTCGCGCACCTGACCGGCGGCAGCGTGCTGGCAGCCGCGCTCTGGCATGCCTGCTACAACATGACGTCGGCCACCTCGGCGAGTCGTGGCATCGTCGCGGCGGTGGCGACGACGGGTGTCATGGCCTGGGCCGCAGCCGTGCTGCTGGCCGAGTGGCGCCGCCCGCCGGGGCGCTCGCTGCTCGCGGTCGACGCGGCGCTCGGCCGGGAGCCCCCAGCGCCAGCGCATTGAACCCGGCCGGCATCGCCGCGCAGCGCGCGCGGCTGCCGTGCGACGGCGCGCGCCGCATCGGACGACGCTGGCGCGGCACGATCCAGGGCCCGACACGCTTGCCTAGAATCGTCGACACCCCGGCACGTCACCTTGCACCGACCGGCCGCTGCGGTCGACCCGGCCCCTGCCCCCCCGACCCCATCGCGAATGACCGACCTCGACCCACCGGCCGCCATGGCCCCGCCCGCGCCGGCATTTCGCGACCTGCCTTCGCTGATCTCCGGGCATGCCCGGCGCGACGCCGCGGCGCCGGCGCTCGTCGCCGGCGACCGACGCATCAGCTACGCCGAACTCGACGCGCTGATGGACCGCGTGGCCGCTGCGCTGCAGCGCGACGGCGTCACCCCGCGCGAGGTGATCGCGATCTGCGCCGGTGCAGGCATCGAGTACCTGGCCGTCTTTCTCGGCGCGCTGCGCGCCGGGGTCGCCGTCGCCCCGCTCGCGCCCGGGGCAACGCCGACGCAGCTCGCGGCGATGCTGGCCGACGCCGGCGCACGACTGCTCTTCACCGATGCCGGCGCGGCGCTGGCGCTGGACTCTGCCGGTGTCGCGCAGCCCGGCACGCTGCGGCGCATCCGACTCGATGCCACCGGCGCCACGGACGTCGACATCTCGTTGGCGCGATGGCTTGCCGGCGCACCGGCGCGGCCCGCACCGATCACGATCGATGCCGACTGGCCGTTCAACCTGATCTACTCGTCGGGCACGACCGGCACGCCCAAGGGCATCGTGCAGCCGCATGCGATGCGCTGGGCACACGTCCAGCGCGCGCGGCAGTCGGGCTACGGCACCGACACGGTGACGCTGATCGCCACGCCGCTGTACTCGAACACGACGCTGGTGACGGTGATCCCGACGCTGGCCTTCGGCGGCTGCATCGTGTTGATGAGCAGGTTCGACGCCGCAGGCTACCTGCAGCTCGCCCAGCGCCACCGCGCGACGCACACGATGCTGGTGCCGGTGCAGTACCAGCGGCTGATGGCGCGCGCCGATTTCGGCAGCTACGACCTGTCGTCGTTCCGCTTCAAGTTCTGCACCAGCGCACCGTTCCACGCCGCGCTCAAGGCCGACGTGCTGGCGCGCTGGCCAGGTGCGCTGGTCGAGTACTACGGCATGACCGAAGGCGGCGGCACCTGCATCCTGCAGGCGCATCTGCACCCGGACAAGCTGCATACCGTCGGCCAGCCGGCCGAGGGCCACGAGCTGCGGCTGGTCGACGAGCAGGGGCGCGAGGTCGCCCCCGGCGCCAGCGGCGAAGTCGTCGGCCGCTCGGCCGGCATGATGACCGGCTACCACCGCCAGCCCGCACTCACCGCCGAGGCCGAGTGGTTCGACGAACAGGGCCGGCGCTTCATCCGCACCGGCGACATCGGCCGCTTCGACGCCGACGGCTTCCTGATCCTGCACGACCGCCGCAAGGACATGATCATCAGCGGCGGCTTCAACATCTACCCGAGCGACCTCGAGGCCGTGCTGCGCCGTCACCCCGCGGTGGCCGACTGCGCGGTGATCGGCGTGCCGTCGAGCGACTGGGGCGAAACGCCGGTGGCCTGCGTCGTGCGCCACTGCGGGTCTGGCGCGCAGCCCGAGGCGAGCGCGGACGAACTGCGCCGGTGGGTCAACGCGCAAGTCGGCAAGACGCAGCGGCTGGCCGAGTTGCGCTTCGTCGACGAACTGCCGCGCAGCGCGATCGGCAAGGTGCTCAAGCGGGAGCTGCGTGAGGCCTGGGTCGGTGCGCGGTAGCCCGGCCGCCGGATGAGACGGGCATCGGCACCGATACTGTCCCCGGGCAGCTTCGGAGTCGATGCCTGCGTCGCGTCGGGGCGGCGCCCGGGCGCCGGAGCACCGATCGAAACCCGACCACGCGACGCGGCACAATCGCAGCCATGACAAACCTTGCGTCCATCCTCAAGAGTGAGATCTCCCGCGTCGCTCGAAAAGAATTGCGCAGCGAGATCCTGGGCCTCAGGAAGGCGGTCGGTACGTATCGCACCGAGATCGCCGCGCTCAAGCGGCGCGCCCTTGCGCTGGAGCAGGAACTGCGCCGGCTCCGCAAGTCCAGTGCGAAAGCGGCGCCGCCCGTCGACGACGACGCGTCGTCGCGCAAGCTGCGCTTCAGCGCCAAGGGCCTGGCATCGCAGCGGAGGCGACTGGCACTGTCGGCGCATGACTTCGGGCTGCTGGTGGGCGCCTCCGGGCAGTCGATCTACAACTGGGAGGACGGCAAGGCCCGGCCTCGTGCCAGGCATCTGCCTGCCATCGCCGCGCTCAAGTCAATCGGCAAGAGGGAAGCCGCGGCACGGCTGATGGCGCTGAAACAGGCGCAGTAGGAGCCCATCGGGCCCGTCTCGGGCGCGCGCCCGCGTCGGTTCCGGTGCCAGCGCAGGAGCCCGTCGGAGGGCTTGCCGGTCGTCAGGAATGAAAAACGGGCCGCGATGGCCCGTGCTGGCTTGCATGTTGGCGGAGTGGACGGGACTCGAACCCGCGACCCCCGGCGTGACAGGCCGGTATTCTAACCAACTGAACTACCACTCCGCGTCGCTCGAGCGAGTCGCGAACTTTAGCATACGCACGCGGCGTGCCCGGCGCTCGAGCGCACCATCGCGGCTCGGCGGCGAGAATGCGGCATGCCCGCTGCGCTGATGATGGTCCTGGCCTCGCTGCTGTTCGCCACGATGGGCGTGGCGGTGAAGTTCGCGTCGCTGCACTACTCGACCAGCGAGATCGTCTTCTACCGCGGCCTGATCGGCGCGGCGACGATGGCTTGCCTGGCGCGCGCGCGCGGCGTGCGCCTGCGCACCGCCGTGCCGGGGATGCACTTCTGGCGCACCGCCACCGGCGTGTGCGCGCTGTCGCTCTGGTTCTACGCCATCGGCGGCCTGCCGCTGGCCACGGCCGTGACCTTGAACTACATGTCGTCGATCTGGATCGCGCTGTTCCTGATCGGCGGCGCCGCGCTGCTCGGTGCCACGCGGGTCGATGGCCGGCTGGTACTGGCCGCGCTGCTGGGCTTTGCCGGCGTCGCGCTGGTGCTGCGGCCGACGATCGAGCACAACCAGCTCTGGTACGGCCTGACCGGACTGCTCTCGGGGCTGCTGTCGGCGCTGGCCTACCTGCAGGTCGGCGCGCTCGGGCGCGCCGGTGAGCCCGAGGTGCGGGTGGTGTTCTACTTCTCGGTGGGCGGCGTCGCCGCCGGCGCCGTCGGCGCCGTGGTCGGTGGCTGGCATGAGCACAGCCTGGCCGGTCTGGGACTGCTCGCTGCCACCGGGCTGCTCGCCACTGCGGCGCAACTGCTGATCACGCGCGCCTATGCGATCGGCAGCGCACTGGTCAACGCCAGCCTGCAATACCTGGGCATCGTCTTCTCGTTCGGCTACGGGGTCTGGCTGCTCGACGACCCGGTGACCTGGATGGCGCTGTCGGGCATGCTGCTGATCATCGGCGCCGGACTCGCCGCGACGCTGCTGCGCACCCGAGCCGCGCCGCAATCGGCGGCACCGACCGGCGAGTCGTGAACGCAACTCGGTGATACACCTCAAGGCCGCGCGCCCGGACTGGTGCACACTGCGCATGCGCCGGGCGCCGGGCCCGGGAACGACAAGCAGGAGCCGTCCATGTACAAGCACATCCTCGTCCCTACCGATGGATCCGAGATCACCGCCAAGGCGGTCCAGACAGCAATCGAACTGGCCAAGGCCACGGGCGCGGACCTGTCGACGATTTCCGTCAAGGAGCCGTTCCCGTACAGCGCGATCTCCGAGATGCAGCCGGTGCCACCGCAGGAGTTCTATGATGCGCAGGAACGCATCGCTGCCGAGCGCGTCAAGGCGGTGGTCGACGCCGCCAAGGCCGCGGGTCTGAGCTGCCAGGGTTTCACCGTCGAGGCGCTGCACCCGTGGGAGGCGATCCTCGACCAGGCCAGGCAGCAGGGCAGCGACCTGATCGTGATGGCCTCGCACGGCCGGCGTGGCGTCGCGGCGCTGCTGATCGGCAGCGAGACGAGCCGGGTGCTGACGCACAGCCCGCTGCCGGTGCTGGTGGTGAAGTAGCCGGCGCGACGGCGCCGATGCCGCACCGGCCGCCCGACACTTTCGGCGCGCGTCGATGCAGGCGGCCGGGCAGGGCTCAGGCGGTCCATTGCTCGCTGCGCCGCCACAGCTCGGCTGCGAGCGCGTCGTCCCGCGCGAGCGCGCTCGGCGTCCTGACACGGCAGCGGTCGTAGTACAGCCCGGTCTCCAGGCCCGCCGCAGGCGACGTCGCGCAGTGCAGCGTCGTCGCCGCGCCCTGCTCGGTCGAGATCATCGCCAGCTTGATGAGCGCGCGCAGCGGCCGCGGCACCTCGCGCCACACATCCGAGGCGACGACCCCCGGATGCAGCGCGTAGGTCGAGACGCCGCGGCCGGTGAGCCGGCGCCCGAGTTCGGCGCTGAACAGCACGTTGGCGAGCTTGGACACGCTGTACTCCGGCAACCCGGTGGCGCTGCGCGTCGGCTGGCGCAGCGCGGCCCAGTCGATGCCGCGGGCGCGGTAATGCGCCCGGCTCGCCACGGTGACGACGCGCGCCGGCGCCGCTCGCTCGAGGCACGACAGCAGGAGCCGGGTGAGCAGGAAGTGGCCGAGATGGTTGACGCCGAAGGCGACCTCGAACCCCGCGCCGGTCAGCCCGTGCGCACCGGCCAGGCCGGCGTTGTTGATCAACAGGTGCAATGGCAGGCCGCGCGACAGGAACCCCTGCGCGCAGCGCCGCACCGAGCCGAAGTCGCCGAGGTCGAGCTCCAGCAGCTCGACGCCGGCATGATGACCCTCGGCACGACCTGCGGCGCGGATTTCTTCAAGCGCCGCGCCCGCGCGTTGCGCCGACCGGCAGGCGATGAACACCTGCGCGCCGCGCCGGGCCAGCTCGCGCGCCGTGACGCGCCCGATGCCGGTGTTCGCTCCGGTGACGAGGGCAACCCGCCCGACCAGATCCCTGCCTCGGGTCGCCGTCATCTCGACAACGCTGTTCCAGCGTCGCGCGGGGTCCACATGCGCCGGCCGTTCAGTCGTCGGTCGCGTGCTCGATGCCGGCAAACGCATCGGTCGCGCGGATCAACCGGTCCAGCGTGCCCGGCTCGCTGTAGGCGTGGCCGGCATCGTCGACCAGGTGGAATTCGGCCCGCGGCCAGGCGCGGTGCAACTCCCACGCCGTCCGGGCCGGCGTGCAGACGTCGTAGCGGCCCTGCACGATGACGCCGGGCAGGTCGGCCAGCAGCGGCGCGTCGCGCAGCAGTTGCCGGTCCTCGAGGAAGCCGGCGTTGACGAAGTAGTGGTTCTCGATGCGCGAGAACGCGAGCGCGAAGTGCGCGTCGGTGTGCACCTGGTCGACCTGCGGATCGGGCCGCAGCGAGATCGTGCGTCCTTCCCAGCGGCTCCACGCCACCGCGGCCTCGAGCCGCACTCGCTCGTCGACGCCGGTGAGACGGCGGTGGTAGGCCGCCATCAGGTCGCCGCGTTCGGCCGGCGCGATCGGCGCCATGAAGCGCTCGAACTCGTCCGGGAACAGCCACGACGCGCCCTGCTGGTAGTACCACAGCAGCTCTTCGCGCCGCACGGTGAAGACACCGCGAACGACGAGCTCGCTGACGCGCTCGCGGTGCTTCTGCGCATAGGCCAGCCCCAGCGTGCTGCCCCACGAGCCGCCGAAGACGAGCCACTGCTCGACGCCGAGCAGCCCGCGCAGGCGCTCGATGTCGGCCACCAGATGCCAGGTCGTGTTGGCCTCGATGCAGGCGTGCGGCGTCGAGCGTCCGCAGCCGCGCTGGTCGAACAGCAGCACGCAGTACTTGTCCGGGTTGAACAGCCGCCGATGCTCGGCATTGCAGCCGCCGCCGGGGCCGCCGTGCAGGAACACCGCCGGCTTGCCGGCCGGGTTGCCGCACAGCTCCCAGTACACCTGGTGGCCATCCCCGACGTCGAGGTGGCCCGACTTGAACGGCTCGATCGGGGGGTACGGGCGGGCCAGCGTCGTGCTGGAGCCGGGCCGGACATCGCGCGCAGGGTTCATCGTCGAATCCTACCCGTGCCGCCGCCGCGGCGGCTTGCTGCGGCGCGCGTGGCGGTCAGGGCAGCAGGATGCTGCACCCCGTCGTCTTGCGTGCCTCGAGGTTGCGGTGCGCCTGCGCCGCCTCGGCCAGCGGGTAACGCTGGTCGATGCGGATCTTCACGGCGCCGCTGGCGACCACCGCGAACAGGTCGTCGGCCATCGCCTGCGTCGCCTCGCGCGTGGCGATGTGCGTGAACAGCGTGGCGCGCGTCAGGTACAGCGACCCCTTGACGCCGAGGAGGGCGGGGGCGAACGGCGGCACCGCGCCCGAGGCGTTGCCGAAGCTGGCGAGCAGGCCGAACGGCCGCAGCACGTCGAGCGAACCGTCGAAGGTGTCCTTGCCGACCGAGTCGTAGACCACCTTGACGCCGGCGCCGCCGGTGATCGCCTTGACGCGGTCGACGAAACCCTCGCTGCGGTAGTTGATCGCGTGCGTCGCGCCGTGCTCGAGCGCGAGCGCGCACTTGGCGTCGCTGCCGGCGGTGGCGATGAGCTGCAGGCCGAGCGCCCTGGCCCACTGGCAGGCGATGAGGCCGACGCCGCCGGCCGCGGCGTGCCAGAGCACGAAGTCGCCGCGCTGCAGCCCGCCTTGCGGCTGCGTCTTCTTCAGCAGGTACTGCACGGTCAGGCCCTTGAGCATCATCGCCGCGCCGGTCTCGAAGTCGATCGCATCGGGCAGCCTGCACACCGTCCTGGCCGGCATCACCCGCACCTGGCTGTAGCTGCCGGGCGGATTGCTGGCGTAGGCCGCGCGGTCGCCCGGCGCCAGATGGCCGACACCCGCACCGACCGCCTCGACGATGCCGGCACCTTCCATGCCGAGCGTCAGCGGCAGCGGGTTGGCATACAGCCCGGTGCGCTGGTAGACGTCGATGAAGTTGACGCCGATCGCGTGGTGGCGAATGCGGATCTCGCCGGGGCCGGGGTCACCCACCGGCAGGTCGACGAGGCGCATCACCTCGGGGCCGCCGTACTGCTGGAACTGGATCGCCTGGCTCATGTCGTCTCTCCTCGGGTGGATGGGTCCGGGCCGCAAGCGTAAGCCAAGATGCAGCGCGGCGCGCGAATTCGACACGAATGATCGACTGCGGCAGCGCTCGGCTACGATGCCGCTGCCCATGCACGCCCTGCCCGCTCCGTCGCTGCGCCTGTCGCTGCTGCTCGTCATTCCGCCGCTGCTGTGGGCCGGCAACGCCGTCGTGGGGCGGCTGGTGATCGCGAGCATTCCGCCGCTGCTGCTCAACGCGCTGCGCTGGGCGCTCGCGCTGGCGCTGCTGCTGCCGCTGGGCTGGCGGGCCTTCGCCACACCGCGGCGCCGCACCGGGCTGCGCGAGCGCTGGCGCCACCTGGCGCTGCTGGGGCTGGTCGGCGTCGGCGCGTACAACGCGCTGCAATACCTGGCGCTGCGCAGCTCGACACCGCTCAACGTCACGCTGATCGCCGCGGCCGCGCCGGTGTTCATGCTCGCGCTGGGCGCGCTGGCCTATCACGAGCACCCACGCCGCAGCCAGCTCGCCGGCGCGCTGCTGTCGCTGGCCGGAGTGGCCACGGTGCTGTCGCGCGGCGATGTGCGTGCGCTGGCGGGTGTGCGTTTCGTCGCCGGCGACCTGCTGATGCTGCTGGCGGTGGCGGCCTGGGCGGTGTACAGCTGGATGCTGGCGCGCCCGCCGGAGTCGATGCGCGGCACCGCACGGCCGCGCTGGGACTGGGCCGAGTTCCTGTGCGTGCAGATGGCCGTCGGCGTGCTCTGGGCCGGCGCCGGCGCCGCGGTCGAGGCCGCCGTCCTGCCCGCAGGCGCCGCGGTGCGCTGGTCGCCGTGGCTGCTCGCGGCACTGGTCTACGTGGCCGTCGGGCCGTCGCTCGTCGCGTACCGGCTGTGGGGGCTGGGCGTGGCGCAGGCCGGGCCGGCGGTGGCGGCGTTCTTCGCCAACCTCACGCCGCTGTTCGCAGCGCTGCTGTCGGCGCTGATGCTGGGAGAATGGCCGCGGCCCTACCATGCACTGGCGTTCGCGCTGATCGTCACCGGCATCGTCGTCTCGTCGCGGCACTGAAGCCGTTGCCGACCCTGCGCCCGGCCCCGACCCCACGAACCCGCACGACGCCGTGCATCGCCCACCCCGAGACCCCCAGCCGCACCGCATGCACCGACTCGTCCAGGCCCCCAACCTCGCGATCGCCACGCTGTGGGCCGACGTACTGCGCGGCACCGGCATCGCGGTCAGCGTGCAGCGCGCCTATGCCAGCAGCATCGCGGGCGAGATCCCGCCCGACCAGGCGCTGCCCGAGCTGTGGCTCGACGACGAGGCGCAGCGCCCGGCGGCACTGCGCCTGCTGCACGAGCTGCAGCATCCGCCCGAGCGGCGCTGGGCCTGCAGCGGTTGCGGCGAGATCATCGACGGGCCGTTCGACCGGTGCTGGCGCTGCGGCGCCGCGGCCCCACCGGGCGCGCTGGGCTGACGGCGTGCGATCGGGCCGAGGGTTGAAGGCACGCGCCGGTCTGCCGAGCTGCCATGTCGACATCGACTGCACCGGTTGAACCCGGCCGCACGGGCAAGGCCCCCGCCGAAGACGGCGGCGACGCGCGCGACCTCGCCGACCTGGCACTGGCGCTGATCAACTCGCGCTTCTCGGTGGCGCCCAAGCGGCTGCTGGCGCCGGGGCCGACCCCGGCGCAATTGCAGCACCTCGTCGAGGCCGCTGCCAGCGCACCCGACCACCATGACCTGCGGCCGTGGCGGCTGATCCGCATCCGCCTGGCGCAGCGCGCCGCGCTGGCCGACCTGTTCGAGGCCTGCTCGCGCGAGCGCGAGCCGCCGCCGTCGGCGCACGACCTGGCGCGTGCGCGCGCCAAGGCCTTCCACGCCCCCGAGCTGCTGCTGGCGGTGCTGCGGCTGGCGCCCGAGGATGCCGAGGTGCCGCCGCCGGAGCGCGCGGTGACGCTCGGCGCCGCGCTGATGGCGCTGCTGCTGGCCGCTCACGGCATGGGTTATGGCGCGATGCTCAGCAGCGGCCGCTCGGTGCGCAGCGCGCGCTTCAGGCGCGCGTTGCGGCTGGCCGACGACGAGCAGGCGCTATGTTTCGTCTCGATCGGCACCCCCACCGACGTGCAGCGCCGGCCGCGCGCGTCGGCGCACGAATTGCTCAGCGACTGGGTCGACCGCTGCGACGAGACTGACGGATCGGCGGGCCCTGACGCGCCCGGGTCGAAACGGTCACGCTGAGCGCGCCGGTCGGGAAGATCGCGCCGATCCCACGGGCAATCCGACCGCGACGATCGTGGTCGACGCACCGCCGTGGCGTACCGGCGGACCTGGCCGTCATTGCCCGTCCGGAGGTTGCCAGAGCTCGACCTTGTTGCCCTCCGGGTCGATGACCCAGCCGAACTTGCCGTACTCCGCGTCGTCGGTCTTGTCGAGCACGTTGCAGCCCTCTTCGCGCAGCGCCTGCAACAGAGCGTGCAAGTCGGCGACCCGGTAGTTGATCATGAAGGCCGACGCGCCCGGTGCGAAGGTGTCGCTGGTCGCCTCCGCAATGTTCCATACCGTCGTCCCCGCGGTGGGACGGCCATCGTTGTCGGTCCAGCGAAATGCCGCACCGCCCCACTCCAGAACATCGATCCCCAGGTGCGACTGGTACCAGGCGCGCAGCGCAACCGGGTCCCTGGCCTGGAAGAAGATTCCGCCGATACCGGTGACTCGCTTCATCCTGGCTCCACAGCGTGATCACGGACGAAGGGTAGCGCAGCGCGGCCCATCGTGCGACCTGCCGATTCGACGCGGCTGGCACCTTGGCGACTGCCGCGCGCCGCCGTCGCCGCTACGCTGGCGCATCCTCACCGAGCCGCAGCGCGCACCGCCATGAACCGAGTCCTCGCCCACACCGGCGCGCGCTTGCCCATCGTGCAGGCACCGATGGGCTGGATCGCGCGCCGCGCGCTGGCCAAGGCGGTGTCGCGCGCCGGCGCGCTCGGCGTCATCGAGACTTCGTCGGGCGAGACCGCGGCCTGCCAGGCCGAGATCACCGCGATGCGCGCCACCGGGCTGCCGTTCGGTGTCAACCTGCCGATCCGCTTCCTGAAGGACGACGCGATGCTGCGCTTCGTCTGCGCCTCGGGCGTGCGCTTCGTCACCACCTCGGCCGGCAGCCCGGCCCGGTTCATCGCACCGCTCAAGGACGCCGGCATCGTCGTCTACCACGCGGTGCCGACGCTCGACGCGGCGCTCAAGTGCGTCGACGCCGGCATCGACGGGCTGGTCGTCGAGGGCGCCGAGGGCGGCGGCTTCAAGAACCCCGAGGAGGTCTCGACGCTGGTGCTGCTGCAGGCCGTGCGCGAGCGTGTCGACGTGCCGCTGATCGCCGCCGGCGGCATCGTCGACGGACGCGGCATGGCGGCGGCGTTCGCGCTGGGCGCCGAGGGCATCCAGATGGGCACGCGCTTCGTCGCCTGCGCCGAGAGCCCCGTGCACGCGCACTTCAAGCAGGCCATCGTCGAGGCGCAGACCACCGCCACCCGGGTGCTCAACAGGCAGTCCACGCCGTGCGTGCGCGCGCTGAAGTCGCGGCGCACGCAGGCCATCTTCGAGTCCGGACTGATGCCGGCCGACGCCTTTGCCGGACTGCAGCGGCTCTATTTCGGCGGCGACATGGAGGCCGCGCCGGCGCTGGCCGGGCAGTCGGCCGGGCTGGTCCACGGCGTGCAGACCGCGCAGCAGATCGTCGACGACACGGTGGCCGGGTTCCACGCCATCGCCGGCCGTCTCGGCGCGCTGGCCGCGGCGGCGAACTTCGGCTGACCCCTCCCCGCTGCAGTCGCGTCCACCCCGGCAACACCACGAGGCCACCCATGACCAAGCTCTTCTCGCTCGCAGGCCGCACCGCGCTCGTCACCGGCGGCTCGCGCGGCATCGGACGCATGATCGCCGCCGGATTCCTACAGCACGGTGCGCGCGTGTACATCTCGGCGCGCAAGGCGGCGGCGTGCGATGCCACCGCCGCCGAGCTGTCGGCGCGGTTCCCGGCTGCCGGCCCGTGCGTGTCGCTGCCGGCCGATGTCTCGACCCTCGACGGCGTGCGCGCACTGGTGGCGGCCTACGCGGGGCGCGAGAGCCGGCTCGACATCCTCGTCAACAACGCCGGCGCAGCCTGGGGCGCGCCGTTCGACGACTTCCCGGAGTCCGGCTGGGACAAGGTCGTCGACCTGAACCTGAAGACGCCCTTCTTCCTGACCCAGGCGCTGCACGCGCTGCTGATCGAGGGCGCCAGGACGCAGCCGGCCAAGGTCATCAACATCGCATCGGTCGACGGCCAGACGGTGAACCCGCAGCACACCTACTCGTACGCCGCGAGCAAGGCCGGGCTGATCCACCTGACGCGGCGCATGGCGCTGCAACTGGTGCAGGACCACATCGTCGTCAACGCGATCGCCCCCGGCGCCTTCGCCTCGGACATGAACCGCGACGCGCGCGACCATGCGGACGCGGTGGCCGCGCGCATCCCGGCGCGGCGCATCGGCAGCGACGACGACATCGCGGCCGCAGCGATCTACCTCGCGTCGCGTGCCGGCGACTACGTGGTCGGCACGACGCTGACGGTCGACGGCGGCGTCAACCTGGCGCGCGGCGGCTGAACCGCTCGCCCTGCAACGACGGATGGAACCATCGCGGGACAGCGACGCACAGGCGCGGCCAGAGCGGCGTGGCCGCCCGCGGGCGAACCCGCGCCGGCTCACCCGCAGCGCAGCGCGATGACATTGCTGCTGATCCGCCATGGCGAGACGGCGCTCAACGTCGCACGCCGTCTGCAGCCGCCGGACACGCCGCTGAACGCGCGCGGACTGGCACAGGCCGCGGCACTGGCGCGGCGGCTGGCGTGCACCGGG
>JBBIPS010000032.1:0-15677 GCA_037442725.1 Burkholderiales bacterium
CATAACTTTCACGCGGAGGCCGGCGATGGCGATCTATCAGCTCGGGGACGACGCGCCCCGCATTGCGGCCAGCGCCTGGGTGGCGGGTAGCGCGCAGGTGATCGGCCGCGTCACGCTCGGTGACGAGGCCAGCATCTGGCACGGCGCCGTGCTGCGCGGCGACAACGCGCACATCACTGTCGGCGCGCGCAGCAACGTGCAGGACGGCTGCGTGCTGCACACCGACATGGGCAAGCCGCTGACGGTCGGCGCAGGGGTCACCGTCGGCCACCTGGCGGCGCTGCACAGCTGCACCATCGGTGACAACAGCCTGATCGGGATCGGCGCCGTGATCCTGAACGACGCCCGCATCGGCCGCGATTCGATCGTCGGTGCCGGCGCACTCGTCACCGAGCGCAAGCAGTTCCCGGATGGCGTGCTGATCGTCGGCGCACCGGCGCGCGCGGTGCGCCAGCTCACCCCCGAGCAGATCGGCGAGCTGCGCGATGACGCCGAGGGTTACGTCAAGCTGGCCCAGCGTCATCGCACGCTGACCCGGCGACTCGACTGATCGACGCGACGCGCGCGGACCCTTTCGTCGGGGACGGCGCGCCGAGCGGCGGCGGGCAGGGCCCAGGGTCGTGGCTGGCGGCGCGCGCCGGCCGTGTCGTCGGTGTGGCGCCGGTCTCGTCAGCGCTGCAGCGAGGCCGGGTCGCGCAGCAGTGGCGCCACTGCATCGAGCGCCGATGCCAGCCGCGCCGGCCCTGTGCCGGCCACCCGGACCCAGGGCAGCCGGTGCTCGTCGAGCAGTCGACGCACCAGGCGATCGACCGGCGCGCGCACATGCGCGCCGTCGCGCTGCAGACCGTCGGCGAGCGGTCGCCGAACAGCAGGTCGCTGTAGACGGCGGTCATCAGCGCGGTGGTGTCGCAGACCAGCACGTCGTGCCCGGCTGCCCCGGCGTCGATCAGCGCATGCTGCTGGCGCGCGATCGCGGCCTGCTCGTGCGGCTGCGGTGTGCGGCCTTCGCGCTCGCACCACACGCGCAGCCATTCGCCGACCCAGCCGCAGCGCAATCCGGTGCTCGCGCGCAGCCGCTGCGCCAGCGCCTGTGCCAGCACGGTCTTGCCGGTGCTCTCGGCGCCGACGATGGCGATGCGCAGCGCGGTCGTCATGCACTCGTCATGCGGCGGGCTGCGCCAGGCGCGCGCGCCAGGCGCGCCAGCCGATCAGCGACAGCAGCGTGAACAGCGCGTACAGCAGCACCGTCAGCCACAGGCCCTTGTAGGCGAACAGGCCGATGCTGAACAGGTTCACGGCGATCCAGACCAGCCAGTTCTCGACCAGCTTGCGCGCCAGCAGGAACTGGCCGGTGAGGCTGCCGACGGTGGGCAGCGCGTCGAGCCAGGGCACGTCGGTGTCGGTGACGCGACGCAGCAGCACGGCCAGCAGCGGCCAGGCCGCCAGCGTCAGTGCCAGCGCGGCGATGCGCTGGCGCGCGCCGAGCGTGTGCACCCGCAGCGCCTCACCCGCAGCGCCGGTGCCGCGCAGCCATTGCCACCAGCCCCAGAACGACACGACGACGAAGAAGATCTGCAGGCTCGCTTCCCCGTAGAGCCGGCTGTGCGCGAACAGCAGCGCGTACAGCAGCGAACTGGCGATGGCCAGCGGCCAGCCGGTGGCGTCGACGCGCAGGTTGCACATCACCATCCACACCGACAGCACGAAGGCCACGACCTCGAGCCAGGTGACCGGGTTGCCCCACAGCGTGAAGGCCTCGGCCAGCAGCGGGCGCGCCGCGAGCAGCAGGTCGCTCATGGGATCAGGCCTCGGGCATCCGGCGGCGGCGCGCCACACGGGGCCCCAGGCCAGCTGCCGCCGGCGCGTCGAGGTCCACTCTAGCGGCGCGTGACCTGGACGAAGATCTCGTCCGGCTTGACCATGCCGAGCTCGCCGCGCGCCCGGTCCTCGACCATCTCGAGGCCTTGCGCGAGATCGTCGACTTCGGCCGCCAGGCGGGCGTTGCGCGCGCGCTCGGCGTCGTTGTGCTGGCGTTGAGAAACGAGCTGGGCCTGGAGCTTGCGCACGTGCAGTCGTCCGCCATCGCCGAACCACAGCTCGGCCTGCACCAGGCCGAACAGCAGCATCAGCGCAACCGTCACGAAGCGCGCGGCGATCCAGCGCGTCACGACTCGCTCCTGCGGTGGCGATGTGGCGGCTCGGTCTGCATCGTCGTCCTCAGCGCAGGCTGTAGAACGCGTCGCGGCCGGGGTAGCTGGCCACGTCGCCCAGGTCCTCCTCGATGCGCAGCAACTGGTTGTACTTGGCCATGCGGTCGCTGCGGCTGAGCGAGCCGGTCTTGATCTGGCCGGCGTTGCTGCCGACGGCGATGTCGGCGATGGTCGAATCCTCGGTCTCGCCGGAGCGGTGGCTGATGACGTTGGTCCAGCCCGCGCGCTTGGCCATCTCGATCGCGGCGAATGTCTCGGTGAGCGTGCCGATCTGGTTGATCTTGATGAGGACCGAGTTCGCCACGCGCTTGTCGATGCCTTCCCTGATGAGCTTCGTGTTGGTGACGAAGAGGTCGTCGCCGACGAGTTGCGTCGTGCTGCCGAGTCGATCGGCGAGCGTCTTCCAGCCCTCCCAGTCGGACTCGGCCATGCCGTCCTCGATGCTGATGATCGGGTACTTGCCGACCCACGCGGCGAGCTTGTCGGTCCACTCGGCGGCCGACAGTTGCAGCCCTTCGCTTGCCAGGTGGTACCTGCCGTCGCGGTAGAACTCGCTCGCGGCGCAGTCCAGGCCGATCGCGATCTGCTCGCCGGCGCGGTAGCCGGCCTTGTCGACGGCCTCGAGGATCAGCTCGATCGCCGCGTCGTGGTTCGCGACGTTCGGCGCGAAGCCGCCTTCGTCGCCGACCGAGGTCGGCATGCCCCGGGCGTCGATGATCTTCTTCAGCGCATGGAAGACCTCGGCGCCGTAGCGCAGCGCCTCGCGAAAGCTCGGCGCGCCGACCGGGATGAGCATGAACTCCTGCAGGTCGAGCGTGTTGTTGGCGTGCGCGCCGCCGTTGATCACGTTCATCATCGGCACCGGCAACTGCATGCCGCCGGCGCCGCCGAAGTAGCGGTACAGCGGCAGGCCGGACTCCTCGGCCGCGGCGCGCGCCACCGCGATGCTGACGGCCAGCGTCGCGTTGGCGCCCAGCCGGCTCTTGTTCTCGGTGCCGTCGAGGTCGATCAGCGTCTTGTCGAGAAACGCCTGCTCGGAAGCGTCCAGGCCGAGCACCGCCTCGCTGATCTCGGTGTTGACGTGCTCGACCGCGCGCAGCACACCCTTGCCGCCGTAGCGCGCCGGGTCGCCGTCGCGCAGTTCGATCGCCTCGCGCGAGCCGGTCGACGCGCCCGAGGGCACCGCGGCGCGGCCCAGCGTGCCGCTTTCGAGCAGCACGTCGCACTCGACGGTGGGGTTGCCCCGGCTGTCGAGGATCTCGCGGCCGACGATGTCAACGATGGCACTCATGGTGTTCCTTGGGACGACAGGGATGGATCAGACGGGGCCGGCAACGCCCTCGACCACGATCAGGTTGAAGAATTCGGTGGCGCCCTGGCGCAGGGTGCGCACCGCGCGGTACCTCTCGCCGGCATGGAAGGCCTTGGCTGCTTCGAGGCTGGGGAATCGCAGCAGCGCCATGCGCTGCGGTTGCCACTGGCCTTCGAGCACCTCATGCCGGCCGCCGCGCACCAGGTATTCGCCGCCGAACGCCGCCACCACCGCCGGCGCCTCGGCCATGTACTTCCGGTACTGCTCGGCGTCGCTGATCTTCATGTCGACGATGACGTAGGCGCAGGGCATGGCGGGCTCCGGTCAGTGCAGGCAGAGCCGGCGGGAAGGTCCGCGGCTTCAGCAGTCGAAGTCATTTTCCAGCAGCGGCCGGGACTTGACGACGCGGTCGAGCGCAAGCAGTTGCTCGAGCAGCGCGTGCATGTGCCCGAGCGGCACCGCATTGGGCCCGTCGCTGAGCGCGCGGGCGGGATCCGGGTGCGTCTCCAGGAACAGCCCGGCGATCCCCACCGCGACGGCCGCGCGCGCCAGCACCGGGACGAACTCGCGCTGGCCGCCCGAGTGGGTGCCTTGGCCGCCCGGCAACTGCACCGAGTGCGTCGCATCGAACACCACCGGCGCGCCGGTCTCGCGCAGGATGGCCAGGCTGCGCATGTCCGAGACCAGGTTGTTGTAGCCGAAGCTCGCGCCGCGCTCGCAGACCGTGAAGTTGTCTTCGGGCAGGTGTGCAGCGCGCGCCGCGGCACGCGCCTTGTCGATCACGTTCTTCATGTCGTGCGGTGCGAGGAACTGGCCCTTCTTGATGTTCACCGGCAGGCCGGACTGCGCCACCGCGCGGATGAAATCGGTCTGCCGGCAAAGGAAGGCCGGCGTCTGCAGCACATCGACCACCGTCGCGACGGCGGCGATCTCGCTCGCCAGGTGCACGTCGGTCAGCACCGGTACGCCGATCTGGCGCCGCACGGCTGCCAGGATCTCGAGCCCGCGCGCCATGCCCGGGCCGCGAAACGATTCGCCGCTGGAGCGATTGGCCTTGTCGTAGCTCGACTTGAAGATGAATGGGATGCCCAGCGCGGTCGTGATCTCCTTCAGGTGGCCAGCGACGTCGAGCTGCAACTGTTCGGATTCGACGACGCAGGGGCCGGCGATCAGGAAGAAGGGTCGGTCCAGGCCGATGTCGAAACCGCAGAGCTTCATCTCGGAATCGTCTCGGCCGTCAGGCGGCCTGTTGTGCCGCCGCTTCGCGCTGCGCCTTGCGTTCGAGTGCGGCCGCGATGAAGCTGATGAACAGCGGATGGCCGTCCCACGGCGTGCTCTTGAACTCGGGGTGGAACTGCACGCCGACGAACCAGGGATGCAGGCCGAGCGGCAGCTCGACGATTTCGGTCAGGTGCTCGCGCTGGGTGATCGCCGAAACGACGAGACCCGCGCGCTGCAAGGGTTCGAGATAGCGCTCGTTGGCCTCGTAGCGATGGCGGTGACGCTCGGTCACCACCGGGCCGTAGATGTGCCAGGCCAGCGTGCCGGGCCGGACGTCCGAGCTCTGCGCACCGAGTCGCATCGTGCCACCCAGGTCGGAGTTGGCACTGCGCTGCTGGATCGAGCCGTCGCGGTCCTGCCATTCGTCGATGAGCGCGATCACCGGGTGCGGCGTGGCGGGCTCGAACTCGGTCGAGTTGGCGCCGTCCAGGCCGGCGACGTGGCGTGCGAACTCGATCGTCGCCACCTGCATGCCCAGGCAGATGCCGAGGTAGGGCAGCCGATGTTCGCGCGCGTACTGCGCGGCGGCGATCTTGCCCTCGATGCCGCGCTTGCCGAAGCCGCCGGGCACCAGGATGCCGTCGAAGCGCTCGAGCTCGGCCACGCTCGCGGCGTCGAGCGTCTCGGAGTCGACGTACTCGATGTTGACCCGCGCATGGTGCTGGATGCCGGCGTGGCGCAACGCCTCGTTGAGCGACTTGTACGAGTCCGACAGGTCGGTGTACTTGCCGCACATCGCGATCGTGACCTCGGTGCGCGGGTGCATCACTTCATGCACCAGCCGATCCCAGCGGCCGAGGTCGGCCGGGCGGGTCAGCAGCTGCAGCTTCATGCAGATCAGCTCGTCCAGGCCCTGCTCGTGCAGCATGCGCGGCACCTTGTAGATGGTGTCGACATCCCACATGCTGATGACGCCGTGCGCGGCGACGTTGGTGAACAGCGAAATCTTCTCGCGTTCCTCGGCCGGCACCGCGCGATCGGCGCGGCACAGCAGCACGTCGGGCTGGATGCCGATCTCGCGCAGCTTCTGCACCGTGTGCTGGGTCGGCTTGGTCTTGAGCTCGCCGGCGGCGGCGATCCACGGCACGTAGGTCAGGTGCACGAAGGCGGTGTTGGTCGGACCCATCTTCAGGCTCATCTGCCGCACCGCCTCGAGGAAGGGCAGCGACTCGATGTCGCCCACCGTGCCGCCGATCTCGACGATCGCCACGTCCACCGCATCGGGCTGCCCGAACGCGGCGCCGCGACGCACGAAGTCCTGGATCTCGTTGGTGACGTGCGGGATCACCTGCACCGTCTTGCCGAGATAGTCGCCGTGGCGCTCCTTCTCGAGCACGCTCTTGTAGATCTGGCCCGAGGTGAAGTTGTTGGCGCGCTTCATCCGCGTCGTGATGAAGCGCTCGTAGTGGCCGAGGTCGAGGTCGGTCTCGGCGCCGTCGTCGGTGACGAAGACCTCGCCGTGCTGGAACGGCGACATCGTCCCCGGATCGACGTTGAGGTACGGATCGAGCTTGATCAGCGTGACCTTCAGGCCCCGCGACTCCAGGATCGCGGCCAGCGAAGCCGATGCGATGCCCTTGCCGAGCGAGGACACCACCCCGCCAGTGACGAACACGAACTTGGTCATGTCATGCAACGCCGGTGCGGGCACGCGAACGCTGTGGTGGTAAAGCGTAATTATAGGGGGCCGATCGCTGCGGTCCGCGTCCGCGACGCACGCTTGCGGCGCCGGCGCAGGGTGCCGAATCGGGCCGAATCGGGCCGACGCGGCGCCGGTGCTCGTTGCGCTGCGACAACCTTGCCGGACCGGCCGGACACGTCCTGCAGCCGCTGTATGTCGGCTGCCGGACAGAAAGCGAAACCAATCTCCGAGCGCGACGCTGGAAATCGCGCCGGCCGCGCCGCAAAGGCGGATAGTGTTGCCAAGTCCCGTCGTCGGGACGGCCGCCAAAGGGGAATGCGCGGCGGGTCGGGTTCAGGGCAACTAACTACAAATGTGTGCGGCTTCGATCGATAGTGGACGCCAGCCCGAGCCGGCGGCGGGTGGATACCGCGCGCTGGCGCTGGCGCAACTGCAGCGCGTGGCCGGACTCGATACCTGCGATCCAGTGCTGCTCGGCGCCTGGATCGATGCCGGCGAGCTGATGCACCTGCCGCGCGGCGCGGTCATCTGCCGGCGCGGCCAGGACTGCGACGGGCTGCTGCTGGTGATCGAGGGGGCAGTGCAGGTCGGACGCTACCTGGGCCAGCCCGACGCCCATGTGCTGACCTACCTCGGTCCGGGCGACATCCATGGCCTGGTGCCGATCGTCGACGGCGGGCCGCACATCCACGACACGATCGCGCACGAGGCCTCGGTCGTGCTGAGGATTCCGCTGGCCACGGTCAAGGCCACGCTGGCGCAGCAGCCCGCGGTGCGCGACAGCTTCGAGATCCAGCTCGCACAGCGCAACCGCATCGCCAACGATCGCCTGTACGACGCGGTGAGCCAGCCTCTGCCGTACCGTCTGGCGCGCCACCTCGACTTCCTGGGTCGTTTCTTCGGCACTCAGCGCGACGAGGGCGTCCAGGTCGTCATCCATGTCTCGCAGGTGGACCTGGCGCACGCGCTGGGCGCGAGCCGGCAGCAGGTCAACGTCGAGCTGAAGCGGTTCGAGCAACGCGGGATGATCAACCTGGCGCGCGGGCATGTGACGATCCGCGATCCGCGCGCGCTGCTCGCCTCGGGCTACAGCAACCTGCCGTTCACGCAGACCCGCGACGCGGACACCGCGCCGGCGCGGATCAACGCTGCCGGCACTTGTGACGCCGGCGCTGCGGGCCGCCTGCGGGGCGCGCGGGTGCTGCTGGTCGACGACGACCCGGTCAGTCGAATGGTGCTGGCGGCCGAGCTCGAGCACGGTGGCGTCCGCGTCGACCAGGCCGAGGACGGCGCCAGCGCGGTCGAGCTGGCGCGCAGCGCAGCGCCGCCCTATGCGCTGATCGTGATGGACGAGCACATGCCGGGGCTGTCGGGATCGGAGGCGGCACGTCGCATCCGTGCCGACGAGCGCGCGGCCGGCCGCGTGGCCACGCCGATCCTCGGCGTTTCGTCGGATTCGGGCCGCCATGACATGCGGCGCTTCCTGTCCGCCGGCATGAACGCGCACCTGGCCAAACCGATCCGCAGCGCCGAGTTGCTTGCCGCGCTGCAGGCCTTGATCGGTTGAGCGCGCCGCAGCGCGCGCTGCCGGGCATCGGCGCGACGCCCGGCAACTGTGCGTTGCGCACGACAATGGAACGCGCCGACCACCGGCGCGCTCGTGATTGGTGCCCGATCGACGCACCAGACTGGGCACGCGACTTGCATCCGCGAGTGCACTCGATGCTCATTGCGGTGCACTGGGACCCTGGTCACCGACGCGGCGCGACACGCTCGACTCGGAGACATGCATGGATCAGGTCAGACAAGGCGCCGATGCCCTCTTCATCCTGCTCGGCGCCATCATGGTGCTGGCGATGCACGCCGGTTTCGCTTTCCTCGAACTCGGCACGGTGCGCAAGAAGAACCAGGTCAACGCGCTGGTCAAGATCCTGGTCGATTTCGCGGTCTCGACGATCGCCTACTTCTTCGTCGGCTACACCGTGGCGTACGGAGTCAGCTTCTTCACCGGTGCCGACGCGCTGGCGGCGAAGAACGGCTACGAGCTGGTCAGGTTCTTCTTCCTGCTCACCTTCGCGGCAGCGATCCCCGCCATCGTTTCGGGCGGCATCGCCGAACGTGCGCGCTTCGGCCCGCAGTTGATGGCCACCGCGGCGCTGGTGGGCCTCGTCTACCCGCTGTTCGAAGGCGTGGCATGGAACCAGCGCCTGGGCGTCCAGGGCTGGATCAAGGCCGCCACCGGCGCCGAGTTCCACGACTTCGCGGGCAGCGTCGTGGTCCATGCCGTGGGCGGCTGGATCGGCCTGGCCGCGGTGCTGCTGCTCGGTGCCCGTGCCAACCGCTACCGCAAGGATGGCGGCATGAGCGCGCACCCGCCGTCGTCGATCCCGTTCCTGGCACTGGGTGCCTGGATCCTGGCGGTGGGCTGGTTCGGCTTCAACGTGATGAGCGCGCAGGCGATCGACAGGATCTCGGGGCTGGTGGCGGTGAACTCGCTGATGGCGATGGTCGGCGGCACGCTGGTCGCGGTGGCACTCGGCAGGAGCGACCCCGGATTCGCCTACAACGGACCGCTGGCCGGGCTGGTCGCCGTCTGCGCCGGCTCGGACCTGATGCACCCGGCCGGCGCGCTGGTGGTCGGCGCCGTCGCCGGCGCGATCTTCGTCACCACCTTCACGCTGACGCAGAACCGCTGGAAGATCGACGACGTGCTCGGCGTCTGGCCGCTGCACGGCCTGTGCGGCACCTGGGGCGGCATCGCCTGCGGCATCTTCGGACTGACGCGTCTGGGCGGCCGTGGCGGCGTCAACCTGGGCGCGCAACTGCTGGGCACGCTGCTCGGCGTGGCCTGGGCGCTCGTCGGCGGACTGGTCGTCTATGGAGTGCTCAAGGTCGTGACCGGGCTGCGCTTGTCGGCCGAGGAGGAATACGACGGTGCCGACCTGTCGATCCACCGGATCGGCTCGACCCCCGACCGCGAGGCGAGCTGGTAGCGCGGATCGAGCCGGCACGCCGGTCGGAGCCCGCGCCGGGCCGGCCGGTCGAATGCCCCGACCGATGGCGCACCGGCGCAGGCCGTGCCGCGACGGCCTGCGTCGGGCCCATGGCGACCTTGCGGGAGCCTGTGCCACCCGCGGCTGACGCCTGGCGTCGGCCGCGTGGGCACGCTCACGCGACGACGACGGGGACCTTGCCGATCTTCGCGGCCCACTGCCTTGGGCCCGTCTCGTGCAAGCTGGTGCCGCCGGCGTCGACGGCCACGGTGACCGGCATGTCCCTGACGTCGAACTCGTAGATGGCCTCCATGCCGAGGTCGGCAAAGGCTGCGACGCGGGCAGCCTTGATCGCCTTGGCCACCAGGTACGCCGCACCGCCGACGGCCATCAGGTAGGCCGAGTGGTGCTTCCGGATCGCTTCGATCGCCACCGGCCCGCGCTCGGCCTTGCCGACCATCGCGATCAGGCCGGTCCGCGCCAGCATCATCTCGGTGAACTTGTCCATCCGCGTGGCCGTGGTGGGGCCGGCCGGCCCCATCACCTCGTCGCGCACCGGGTTGACCGGGCCGACGTAGTAGATGACCCGGTTCTTGAAGTCCACCGGCAGCGGCTCGCCCTTGGCCAGCATGTCCTGGATGCGCTTGTGCGCGGCATCGCGGCCGGTGAGCATCTTGCCGTTGAGCAGCAGGGTTTGGCCCGGCTTCCACGAGGCGACTTCTTCCTTCGTCAGGGTATTCAGGTCGATGCGTTTGGATTTTTCCGTATCGGGCGCCCAGTGCACGTCGGGCCACAGGCTCAGGCTCGGTGCCTCGAGGTAACTCGGCCCCGAGCCGTCCAGCACGAAGTGGGCGTGGCGGCTGGCGGCACAGTTCGGGATCATCGCGATCGGCTTGCCCGCGGCGTGTGTCGGGTAGGTCTTGATCTTGACGTCGAGCACGGTGGTCAGGCCGCCCAGCCCCTGCGCGCCGATGCCCAGCGCGTTGACCTTCTCGTAAAGCTCGATGCGCAGCGCCTCGAGCTTGTTCGCCGGCCCGCGCGCCAGCAGCTCATGCATGTCGATGGCGTCCATCAGCGACTGCTTGGCCAGCAGCACCGCGTGCTCGGCGGTGCCGCCGACGCCGATGCCGAGCATTCCCGGCGGGCACCAGCCGGCGCCCATCGTCGGCACCGTCTTCAGCACCCATTCGACGATGTCGTCGTTCGGGTTGAGCATCTGCATCTTGCTCTTGTTCTCGCTGCCACCGCCCTTGGCGGCCACCGTCACCTCGACCTTGTCGCCCGGCACCAGGTCCATGTGGATCACCGCCGGGGTGTTGTCGCGCGTGTTCTTGCGCTCGAAGATCGGGTCGTCGAGCATCGAGGCGCGCAACACGTTGTCGGGGTCGAGGTAGGCCTTGCGCACGCCGGCGTTGACGGCGTCGGCGATGGAGCCCCCGAAGCCGTCCCAGCGCACGTCCATGCCGATGCGCATGAAGACGTTGACGACGCCGGTGTCCTGGCAGATCGGCCGGTGCCCTTCGGCGCACATCCTCGAGTTGGTCAGGATCTGCGCGATGGCGTCCTTCGCCGCCGGGCTGCGCTCGCGCTCGTAGGCGCGCGCCAGGTGCGCGATGAAGTCGGCCGGGTGGTAGTAGCTGATGTACTGCAGCGCGGCAGCGACGCTGTCGACGAGGTCGTCGTGGCGGATGATCGTGGGCATGTCAACTCGGGGTCACGGAGTGGAGGAGGTCGAGTGTAGCCATCGACGCAGCGTCGGCCCCCAGTACGCGCTGCACCTCGGGCTGCGCGCGTGGCAGTTGGGCCGGCACGGCGCGGGCGGGGTCGACGCCGTACCGGTGTTCGCGGTGCAGTCTCTTGCCGCGCTGCGCAGCGCAGCCGGCCCCAGCCGCTGGCGCCGGCGCGTCCTCGCCGCGCCTGCGCGCCATGGCGCGTGACGCCCGTCGTCAATCACCGTCGCGATGCATGCGCTGGCCGAGCATCGCGGGGCTGATCAGCACGATGCCGAGTTCGGTGACACGGAAGCGCCGGCGGTCCTCGGCCGCGTCGAGGCCGGCCTGCAACCCGTCGGGCAGCACGCAGTGCTTGTCGACCACCGTCCGGCGCAGGTGCACGCCGCGGCCGATCACCACATCGGGCAGGACCACCGAATCCTCGACCACGCTGCCTTCGCCGACGCGCACCTTGGAGAACAGGATCGAGCGCCGCACCACCGCGCCGCTGACGATGCAGCCGCTCGAGACCAACGAGTCCAGCGCCATGCCGCGCCGGCCGTCGTCGTCGAAGACGAACTTGGCCGGCGGCAACTGGTGCTGCAGGCTGAGGATCGGCCACTCGTCGTCGTACAGGTTCAGCTCCGGCACGACCTGGACCAGGTCGATGTTGGCGGCCCAGTAGGCGTCGAGCGTGCCGACATCGCGCCAGTAGGGACGGTCGCCGACCAGGTTGACGCAACTGTCGCGGAAGCGATGCGCCATGACGCGCAGGTGCGGCACCAGCCAGGGCAGCACGTCGTGGCCGAAGTCGTGGCTCGACGTCGGGTCGGCCGCATCGCGCGCCAGCTGTTCGCACAGCAGGTCGCGGCCAAAGACGTAGATGCCCATGCTGGCCAGCACCTGGCCGGGCGCGTCGGGTTGCGGTTCGGCGCGTGAGGGCTTCTCGTCGAAGCGCGTGATGCGCCCATCGGCATCGACGCCGACGACGCCGAACTCGCGGGCGGCTTCGATCGGCACCTCGATGCAGGCCACGGTGGCATCGGCCCGGCTCTGGACGTGGTCGGCGAGCAGCCGCGCGTAGTCCATCTTGTAGACATGGTCGCCGGCCAGGATCAGCACGTGTTCCGGGTTGACTTCGTGCAGCATGTCCAGGTTCTGGAACACGGCGTTGGCGGTGCCGGTGTACCACTGCTCGTCGACGCGCTGCTGCGCCGGCACGACGTCGATGAACTCGCCCAGGCTCATTTCGAGGAAGCCCCAGCCGCGTTCGATGTGGCGGATCAGGCTCTGCGCCTTGTACTGCGTGAGCACGCCGATGCGGCGGATGCCCGAATTGACGCAGTTGCTGAGCGCGAAGTCGATGATCTTGAGCTTGCCGGCAAACGGCACCGCCGGCTTGGCGCGCTGCGCGGTGAGCTCGTGCAACCGGCTGCCGCGCCCGCCCGCGAGCACCACCGCATAGGTGCGCTGGGTCAGGTGGTCGAGGCGATCGGCGCGCGGCTCGCGGCCGCGCCTGCGATAGTCGATGAACTCGCCTGGCGTGGATTCGCTCATGCCATGTCTCCTGCTGGGCGGACCGGGACCGAGGCTGCATGGGCCCGCGGTCATCGCGCATGGGGCGGCGCAGCGCGGCGCTGCAACCACTACAGCCTGCCACGATAGCCCGGCTCGACCCCGAGGGATTGCCCAGGATCAATGTCCGCGCCGGCAAGGGCCCGGTGGCGCGGCCCCGGCGGGACAAGCTCGCGGTATCTTCGTTCGTCGCCGCGCCCGGCGGCGGCGCCGTGCGCAACCGGCTGCGTCGCGGCATCGAGCGGCCCCGGCACAAAGGATCCAATCGCCCATGAGCATCCGCAACCTCGATTCGCTGTTCGACCCCGCGTCGATCGTCGTCATCGGCGCGTCGGCGCGTCGCGCCAGCGTCGGCTCGACGGTGTGGCGCAACGTGCGCGGTGCCGGCTTCAAGGGACCGATCTGGGCCGTCAATCGTCACGCCCAGACGCTCGGCGACAGCGCGGTCTTCGCGCGGGTCGGCGATCTGCCGCAGGTGCCCGAGCTGGCCGTGATCTGCACCCCGCCGGCCAGCGTGGCGGGGCTGATCGACGAACTGGCGCGCCTGGGCACGCGCGCCGCGGTGGTGCTGACGGCCGGACTCGACGCCGCGCAGAAGCGCGCGATGCTCGATGCCGCGCGACCGCACCTGCTGCGCGTGCTGGGGCCCAACTGCATCGGACTGCTGGCGCCCGGCGTGGGGCTGAATGCGAGCTTCGCGCATGTCGATGCGTTGCCGGGTGAGCTGGCCTTCGTCTCGCAATCGGGTGCATTGGTCACCGCGATGCTGGACTGGGCGCGCGGGCGCGGCATCGGCCTGTCGCAAGTGGTGTCGCTCGGCGAGCATGCCGACGTCGACTTCGGTGACCTGCTCGACTACCTGGCCAGTGACGCGCGAACGCGCGCCGTCCTGCTCTACGTCGAGTCCGTCGACGCGGCACGCAAGTTCATGTCGGCTGCGCGCGCGGCGGCGCGCAACAAGCCGGTGATCGTCGTCAAGGCGGGGCGCTCGCAGCAGGGCCAGCGTGCGGCGACGTCGCACACCGGCGCGCTGGCCGGCTCGGACCTGGTCTACGACGCGGCGATCCAGCGCGCCGGCATGCTGCGGGTGGACACGCTGCAGGAGCTGTTCCTCGCCGCCGAGACGCTGGCGCGCTGGCGCGCCAACCAGGCCGAGCGTCTGCTGATCCTCACCAACGGCGGCGGTGCCGGGGTGATGGCGGCCGATGCCGCGGCACGCGAGGGCATCGAGCTGGCTGAGCTGGGCGCGGCCACGCTCGAGCGGCTGGACGCCGTGCTGCCGGCGAACTGGTCGCGCGGCAACCCGGTGGACATCATCGGCGACGCGCCGGTCGAGCGCTACGTGCGCACGCTCGAGGCGCTGGCCGCGGATCCGGGCGCCCAGGCCGTGCTGTTCGTGCACGCGCCGACAGCGATCGTGCCGAGCGCCGAGATCGCGCGCGCGCTGGTGCAGCTCGAGCAGTCCAGGCCGTGCGGGCCGGCGCGGTCGACGCCGCCGCGGTTGCTCGGCTGCTGGCTGGGGGGTCCCGCAGTGGCCGAGGCAGCGCAGCTCTTCCACGACGCCGGCATCGCCTGCTACCCGACCCCCGAGGAGGCGGTGCGCGCGTTCTCGATGCTGGTCGCGTACCGTCGCAACCAGGCGCAACTGATGGAGGCGCCGGCGGCAGCCGCGTCGACGGACCCCGGCGCCGCGCCGGACGCCGGCGCGGCGCGTTCGATCGTCGCGCAGGTGCTCGCCGCAGGGCGCGAGTGGCTCACCGAGCCCGAGGCCAAGGCGGTGCTCGAGGCCTACCGCATCCCGGTGGTGGCCACGCGCGTCGCGGCAGCCGACCCCGAGGCCGCAGCGCAGGTGGCCGCGGCGCTGGGTTTCCCGGTGGCGCTGAAGATCGCTTCGCCGCAGATCACCCACAAGTCCGATGTCGGCGGCGTCGTGCTCGATCTCGACGACGCCGCTGCGGTGCGAGCGGCCGCACGGGCGATGCTCGCGCGGGTGCGCGCACGCCGGCCGGATGCCGCGATCAGTGGTTTCACGCTGCAGGCCATGGTGCGCGTCGCGCACGCGCGCGAGCTCATCGTCGGCGCCAGCATCGACCGCGTGTTCGGCCCGGTGATCCTGTTCGGCCAGGGCGGCACGGCGGTCGAGGTGCTGGCCGACCGGGCGATCGCGCTGCCGCCGCTGAACCGGCCGCTGGCGCGCGCACTGGTGGCACGCACCCGGGTGGCGCGGTTGCTGCAACCCTACCGCGACACGCCGGCGGCCGACACGGAAAGCCTGCACAAGGTGCTGCTGGCGCTGTCGCAGCTGCTGGCCGACGTGCCGCAACTGGCCGAGCTCGACATCAACCCGCTGCTGCTCGACGAGCGCGGCGCGGTGGCGCTCGATGCGCGCATCCGGCTCGATGCCGCCGGGCCGGCCGGTGCCGCGCAGTTCGCGATCCAGCCGTATCCGGCGCAGTGGGTCGAGTGCTTCGACTGGCACGGCCAGCGCGTCACGCTGCGGCCGATCCGCCCCGAGGACGAGGCCCAGCACCTGGAGTTCCTCACGCACCTCGACCCCGAGGACATCCGCATGCGCATCTTCTACAGCCGGCGCAGCATCGAGCGCAGCGAGCTGGCGCGGCTGACGCAGATCGACTATGCGCGCGAGCTGGCCTTCGTCGCCGTGGCACCGGGGCCGGACGGCCACGAGCGTACGCTGGGTGTGGCGCGCGCGCTCGTCGACCCGGACGACGTCGATGCCGAGTTCGGCATCATCGTGCGCTCGGAACTCAAGGGCGCCGGGCTCGGCGAGTTGCTGATGCAAAAGCTGATCCGCGCGCTGCGCGAGCGCGGCGTGCGGCGTCTGGTCGGCACGGTGCTGGCCGAGAACCGGCGCATGCTGGAACTGGCGCGCGCGCTCGGCTTCGAGCAGGCACCGGCTGGCGCCGGCGCCGAAACGGTGACGGTCAGCCT
>JBBIPS010000033.1:0-15127 GCA_037442725.1 Burkholderiales bacterium
CGTCGGCGCAGCGGCGCCGCGGCGCCGGGGCCGACGGCCGCAACAGCGCCGGCCGGTACCGGCTTCGACTCGATGTGGTACATGCGCAAGATCTTCGAGAACCGGCGCCTGGCGATGAAGCCGGGTTGCGGCTGGCTGCCCGGCCACTGGCTGTTCGAGGAAGGCGTGCGGCGCAGCCTGCGCGCGCTGGCCGCCGAGAACCTCGACCTCGGCGGCTACGGCGACCCGAAAGGCTTCGCGCCGCTGCGCGAGCTGATCCGAGGCACGATGGCCGAGCAGGAGATCGCGATCACGCCCGAGCAGGTGCTGCTGACGCAGGGCTCGAGCCAGGCGCTGGACCTGGCCGCGCGGCGCCTGGTGCGCCCCGGCGACGCGGTGCTGGTCGACGACCCCGGCTACGCCAACCTGCTGTTCGGCCTGCGTTTCATCGGCGTGCGCCTGATCGGCGTGCCGCGCACCCCAGCGGGCTACGACCTGGCCGCGCTCGAGGCGCTGATCGTCGAGCACAGGCCGCGCGTGTTCTTCACCCAGCCGCGGCTGCAGAGCCCGACCGGATCGGTGGCGCAGCTCGCGCATCTGCACCGCGTGCTGCAACTGGCCGAAGCGCACGACCTGCTGATCGTCGAGAACGACATCTACGCCGACCTGGATCCCGAGCCGCGGCCGTCGCTGGCCAGCCTGGACCAGCTGGCGCGCGTGCTGCAGGTCGGCAGCTTCTCGAAGACGATCTCGCCCAACCTGCGCGTGGGCTACCTGGTGGCGCATCCCGACCTGGTCGAGGACCTGGTGCAGATGAAGATGGTCGCCGGACTGACCTCGTCGGAGTTCGGCGAGCGGCTGGCCTACGGCGCGCTGATCGAGGGGCGCTGGCGCAAGCACCTGAAGGCCCTGCGCGAGCGGCTGGCGCAGGCGCACGAGCGTGTCGCCGCACGGCTCGACGACATGGGCTTCGAGATCTTCGCCGAGCCCAAGGCCGGCATGTTCCTGTGGGCGCGCCATGCCGACATGCCCGACGCCGTGGTGACGTCGAACAAGGCCGGCGAGCACGACATCATGCTCGGCCCGGGCCACCTGTTCCGCACCGACCTGCAGCCGACGCCGTGGATGCGCTTCAACGTCGCGTACTGCGACGACGAGCGGGTGTTCGCGTTCCTGGACAGCCAGCGGCGGGCGGTGTAGCGCGGCGCCCCCGGTCGGCCAGCGCCCGATCGCGCCCCTGGCCGGGCAGGCGATCAACCCTGGGCCGGCTGCAGGTCCCGGCGCAGGTACTGCAGCGCCAGTGCCGCCAGCACCAGCCCGAACCCGATCACGTCGGCCAGCGCGCTGGGGTAGACCAGCGCAAAGCCGGCCGCGACCAGCATCAGCCGCTCGGGCCGCGTCGTGCGCTTGAGCGCCCAGCCCTGGAAGCCGGCGGCCAGCGCGGCGATGCCGACGGCACAGGTCAGCGTGACCTCGGCGATCGCCCACACGTTGGCCGTGGCCAGCGCCTTGGTCGACCCCATCAGCAGCAGGCCTTGTCCGGCCGGGTCGAGGACGAACATGAACGGCACCAGGAAGGCCGGCACGGTGTACTTCCAGCACTGCAGCGTCGTCCTGTACGGGTCGCCGCCGGTGATGGCCGCGGCCGCGAACGGCGACAGCGCGGTGGGCGGTGAAACCTCGGACAGCACGGCGTAATAGAAGATGAACATGTGCGCCGCGAAGTCGGGCACCCCGAGCTTGATCAGCGCCGGTGCCGCGATCACCGCGCTGATGATGTACGACGCCGTCACCGGCACGGCCAGGCCGACGATCCAGACCACCAGCGAGGTGTACACCGCGGTCAGCAGCAGCGAGCCGCCGGCGTAGTCGATGACGATCGAGCTGAACTTCAGCCCCAGCCCGGTGAGCGTGACGACGCCGACGATGATGCCCGCGCCGGCGCAGGTGGCCGCGACGTTGAGCACGCCGATCGAGCCGCCTTGCATCGCCTTGACGAACGGCGAGCCGAACAGGTTGCCGGCCAGCGCCCCCCGGCGCCGGAACAGGTCGTACGAGAACAGCGCGGTGTCGCGGCGCAGGAAGCTGGTGGCGAAGGACACGACGGTGGCCCAGAACACCGACAGCACCGGCGAGAAGCCCCACATCATGAAGGCGACGATCGACACCAGCGACAGGAAGTGGAACCAGTACCGGCGCGTCAGGTGCCAGACCGTGTCGACCTTGGCGAAGGTGGTGTTGCCCATGCCGTACTTGCGCGCGTCGATCTCGACCATCAGGAACAGCGCGAGGTAGAACATCAGCGTCGGGATCACCGCCATCAGCAGCACGTCGAGGTACGAGATCTTCAGGAACTCGGCGATCAGGAACGCGGCCGCGCCCAGCACCGGCGGCGAGATGATCGCGCCCAGCCCGCCGGCCGCGAGCAGGCCGCCGGCGGCGTTTCTCTCGTAGCCGGCCTTGGCGAGCATCGGGTAGGCCACCGCGCCCAGCGTCACGGTCGTGGCCACGCCCGAGCCGGACGGCCCGCCGAGCAGGAACGACGCGAGCACCACGGTGCGGCCGGCGCCGGTGGGCTTGCCGCCCATCGCGGCAAACGAGAAATCGATGTAGAACTTGCCCGCGCCGGAGTACTGCAGGAACGCGCCGAAGATCGTGAACAGGATGATCAGTGACGACGAGACATCGACGGCCACGCCGTAGATGCCCTCGAGCGTCATGTACATCACCCCGACCAGGCGGCCGATCTCGTAGCCCTTGTGCGTCCAGGGTTCCGGCAGATACGGGCCGTACAGGGCATAGAGGATGAAGGCCGAGGTGATGACCGGCATGATCCAGCCGTTGGTGCGCCGCATGGCCTCGAGCACCAGTGCGATGAGCGCGACGCCGAAGGCAATGTCCCACGGATTGGGCGCGGTGTTGCGGTCGGTGAAGTCGTCGCCGCCCTGGATCAGGTAGACGACGATCGCGATCGACAGCGCGGCGGCGATGAAGTCCCACCACATCACGCGGTGGCGGAAGCGCGCGCTGACCGGGAACACCAGGAAGCACAGGAACAGCACGAAGCCGACGTGCACCGGGCGCAGCGTCTGCGTCGGCACGATGGCGTAGGCGGCGTAGAGGTGGAACGTCGACATCACGACGGCCACCGCCACCACGACGACGTCCAGCCAGCCCTTGAGCTTGTTGGCGGCGCCTTCCTCGGCTTCGATGAACTCCTCGGCCTTGTGCCGCGCTTCGTCGCTGACGACGACGTCGGACCCGCCCGGCGCGCTGGGTTGACTCATGGCGATGGAGCCGGTGCGTCGGACTGCTGTCGGGTCGGGCAGGCCGCGCGGCGTCGATCCGTGGCCGGCGACAACCTCGGCCGGTCAGTTGAGCTTGACGCCCTTCTCGGCGAAGTACTTCGCCGCCCCCGGGTGGAACGGGATCGGGGTCGCAGTCGAGCGCTGGTTCTCGAGCTTGAAGTTGGCGGCTTCCTTGTGCACGGCGATCAGGTCGTCGCGCTTCTCGAAGATCGTCTTGACGATGTTGTAGGCGGTCTTGTCGTCCATGTTCTCGTGCGTGACGAGGATGTTCATCACCGTGGCCTGCTTGTTGTCGGCATCCATGCCCCGGTAGGCGCTCTTGGGGATCACGTCCTCGACGTAGAGGTTGCCGTATTTCTTGTTCATCGCCGCCACCGCCTCGGCATGGTCGACCAGCTTGAGCTTGGTGCCGGGCGTGTTGGCCAGGTCGGTCACGCCCGCGGTGGGCAGGCCACCGACCCAGAAGAAGGCGTCGATCTTGCCGTCCTTGATCGCATTGACCGATTCGGCCACGCCCAGTCGTTCGCGCTTGAGGTCGCGGTCCTTGTCCAGCCCGGCGGCTTCGATCAGGCGGAAGGCCATCACCTCGGTCGCGCTGCCGGGCGAGCCGGTGGAGACGTGCTTGCCCTTGAGGTCGGCCATCCTGGCGATGCCGCGACCTTCGACGCTGACCACGTGCATGTGGTTCGGGTACAGCACCATCAGCGTCCTGAGCGGCACCTTGTTGCCCTTGAACTTCTCCTCGCCGCGGTAGGCGTCCTGGCCGGCGTCGGTCATCGTGAAGCCGATGTAGGGCTTGCCGCTGCCGATGAGCTTGAGGTTGTCGACCGAGCCGCCGGTGACCTCGGCGGTGGCATGCATGCCGGGCACGTACTTGGACAGCACCGCCGCGATGCCGCCGCCCATCGGGTAGTAGACGCCGCCGGTCCCGCCGGTGCCGATGGACAGGGTCTGTGCCTGCACGCCGAACGACAGCGCCAGACCGGCCAGGAACAGACCGAGTGCGGGTTTGATGCGATTCATGGCAACTCCTGTGGTGATGCGACGCAGCGTCGACGATGGCCGGGGAACTGGTTCATTCTGGCACCCGCGCGTGCGCCTTCCGCTACAGACTTTCCATCACACGGCCCGGCCGCGCGGCCGGTCTGCACGCTGCTATCCTTGCCCGGCAACCGGTCTCGCACCGAACCACGATGAGCGACGAACCCGACCCGACGCGCAACGCGGACGACGGCGCCACGCCGGGGCTGCAAAAGGGCCTGACCAGCTACGGCGACGCCGGCTTCTCGCTGTTCCTGCGCAAGGCCTTCATCAAGGGCGCGGGCTTCACCGACACCGCACTCGATCGCCCGGTCATCGGCGTCGCCAGCACCGGCAGCGCCTACAACCCGTGCCACGGCAATGCGCCGCAACTGCTCGACGCGGTCAAGCGCGGCGTGCTGCTGGCGGGCGGGCTGCCGATGGAGTTCCCGACCATCTCGCTGCACGAGAGCTTCTCGGCGCCGACCAGCATGTACCTGCGCAACCTGATGTCGATCGACACCGAGGAGCTGATCCGCGCCCAGCCGATGGACGCGGTGGTGCTGATCGGTGGCTGCGACAAGACGGTGCCGGCGCAATTGATGGGAGCGGCCTCGGCCGGCATCCCGGCGATCCAGCTCATCACCGGATCGATGCTGACCGGCGCACACCGCGGCGAGCGCGTCGGCGCCTGCACCGACTGCCGGCGCTACTGGGCACGATTTCGCGCGCAGCGGATCGACGCCACCGAGATCGCCGCCGTCAACGACCAGCTGGTGGCCAGCGTCGGCACCTGCTCGGTGATGGGGACGGCCAGCACGATGGCCTGCCTGGCCGAGGCGCTGGGCATGACGCTGCCGGGCGGTGCCAGCCCGCCGGCGGTCAGCGCCGACCGGATGCGCATCGCCGAGCGCACCGGCGCGCAGGCGGTGCAGCTGGCGCGCCGGCGCCTGGGCATCGACCAGGTGCTCACCGCCAAGGCCTTCGAGAACGCGATGCGCGTGCTGCTGGCCATCGGCGGATCGACCAACGGCGTCGTGCACCTGACGGCGATCGCCGGGCGCATGGGCTTCGAGGTCGACCTGGCCGCACTCGACCGCATGGGTCGCGCCACACCGGTGCTGCTCGACCTGATGCCCAGCGGCAGGCACTACATGGAGGACTTCCACCACGCCGGCGGCATGGGCACGCTGCTGCGCGAGCTCAGACCGTTGCTGCACCTGGACGCGCTCACCGTCACCGGCCGCACCCTCGGCGAGGAGATCGATGCCGCGGGGCCCGGATTCGCGCAGGACGTGGTGCGGCCGCTGTCCGACCCGATCTTCCCGCAGGGCGGCATCGCGGTGCTGTAAGGCAACCTGGCGCCGCGCGGGGCGCTCATCAAGCAGGCGGCGGCGACCCCGGCGCTGCTGGAGCACGTCGGCCGGGCGGTGGTGTTCGAGGACGCTGCCGACATGGCTGCGCGCATCGACGCCGAGGACCTCGACGTGAACGCCGACGACGTCCTCGTGCTCAAACGCATCGGTCCCAAGGGTGCGCCCGGCATGCCCGAGGCCGGCTACCTGCCGATCCCGCGCAAGCTGGCGCGCGCCGGCGTCGAGGACATGGTGCGCATCAGCGACGGGCGCATGAGCGGCACCGCCTTCGGCACCATCGTGCTGCACGTCACGCCCGAGGCGGCAGTGGGCGGGCCGCTGGCGCACGTGCGCAACGGCGACCACATCCGCCTGAGCGTGGCGCAGCGCGCGCTCGAGCTGCTGGTGCCGGCCGACGAACTGGCAGCGCGCGCCGCCGCGCAACCGGCGGTCGAGCCCAGCGCCGATCGCGGCTATCGCAGGCTGTTCCTGCAGTCCGTGACGCAGGCCGACCGCGGCGTCGACTTCGACTTCCTCATGCCGGCGCCGCGCAAGCAGCGCATTCCGGGATAGGCGTCCTTGCTGCGTCGTGCCCACGGCACGGCATCGCAGGCCCCCGGACAAGGCAGTGGCTTCAAGACGCGTCCGACGCGGCGTCTGCGTTTCGATCTCGCGCACCGCGACGGCGAGCGGATGCTCGCGTGGCGCGATCGTCCTGCGCGCTCGGCGCTGCAGCCGCGCCGGCGCAGCCGCACCGGGTCGGATCGGCGACGAACCACCAGCCCGCCGCGATGGCCACCGGGATCGCCAGGTACCAGGCGTCGCTGCCCGAGAGCTCGGTGCCGGCGAAGCCGACGCCGACGCCCACCGCCAGGCAGGCCATCAATCCGGCCAGGCGCTTGACCGGGCTCGGTTGCGCTGCGCTCGCGCGGGTCGGAACTTGCATGATCGGGCGTGCCGGGTTGGCGACGACTCTACACCGGGCGCCGCGTGCCGGCGCGGCGCGGGGCGACAGCATCCAGACCGGCCGCGGCGCGATGCGCACCGTGGCGACCGGACGCGGCAGGCTAGAATCTGGTTGATTCAACCAGTGGCGCCGGCGTCGTGGAAACCATCGGACTGTTCGAAGCCAAGACCCATCTGTCCGAGCTGATCGCCCGCGCCGAACGTGGCGAGGAAGTCGTCATCACGCGGCACAACAAGCCGGTGGCCAGGCTGGTGCCGATCGGCGCTGCGGTCGCCGGCGTCGCCGCGCGGCGCTCGGCCGTCGAGTCGCTGCTGCGCGCCGCGCAGGGCCGCACGCTGGGCATGAACTGGAAGACGCTGCGCGACGAGGGCCGGCGTTGAGCGGCGCGCCGCGCCTGGGCTTCGTCCTCGACAGCTCGGTGGCCCTGGGCGCCTTCTTCGAGGACGAGCAGGATGCCTACTCGCTCGAGGTGCTGCGCTCGTTGGCGCGCGTTCAGGCCGTGGTGCCGGCGCTGTGGCACCTCGAGATGGGCAACATCCTGGCGCGTGCCTTGCACGCCGGCCGCATCACGGCGCAGGCGCTCGACGACTGCTGGGGCCGGCTGGCGCGGGTCGGTCTGCAGACGCTGCCGCTGCAAGGTGATGCCCGCCACTGGACCGAGCGCGCCGCTGACCGGGGCTTGACCGCCTACGATGCGTGCTATCTCGACACCGCCCTGCAGCAGCGCCTGCCGCTGGCCACTCGGGACCCGCAACTCGCCGATGCCGCCCACCGCGTCGGTGTTCCGATCTACCTGAACCATCCGACCGTGAGCCGCCGATGAAAGCCGCCGATATCCGCACCACCTTCCTGAGGTTCTTCGAGAGCAAGGGCCACACCATCGTGCCGTCGTCGCCGGTGGTGCCGGGGGACGATCCGACGCTGCTGTTCACCAACGCCGGGATGAACCAGTTCAAGGACGTCTTCCTGGGCCTGGCCAGGCGGCCATACACGCGCGCGACGACGAGCCAGAAGTGCATCCGTGCCGGCGGCAAGCACAACGACCTGGACAACGTCGGCTATACCGCGCGCCACCACACCTTCTTCGAGATGCTGGGCAACTTCAGCTTCGGCGATTACTTCAAGAAGGAGGCGATCGGCTACGCCTGGGAGTTGCTGACGGTGCACTTCAAGTTGCCGCCCGACAAGTTGTGGGTCACCGTCTACGCCGAGGACGACGAGGCCTACGACATCTGGCACGGCGTCATCGGGCTGCCGGCAGAGCGGATCGTGCGCATCGGCGACAACAAGGGCGCGCGCTGGGCCAGCGACAACTTCTGGATGATGGGTGACACGGGGCCGTGCGGCCCGTGCAGCGAGATCTTCTACGACCACGGCCCCGACGTGGCGGGCGGCCCGCCCGGCTCGCCCGAGCAGGACGGCGACCGCTACATCGAGATCTGGAACAACGTCTTCATGCAGTTCAACCGCACCGAGGACGGCGTGATGCACCCGCTGCCCAAGCCGAGCGTGGACACCGGCATGGGACTCGAGCGGCTGGCCGCGGTGCTGCAGCACGTGCACAGCAACTATGAGATCGACCTCTTCGTCAGCCTGCTCGCGGCGGCCAAGCGCGCGGTGGACGCGGCCGGTGGCCTCGAGGGCTCGGGCGCAGGCGCCAACGGCGGGTGCGACAGGGACTCGCCGTCGCTCAAGGTCATCGCCGACCACATCCGCGCCTGCGCCTTCACCGTCACCGACGGCGTCATCCCCGGCAACGAGGGCCGCGGCTACGTGCTGCGCCGCATCGCGCGGCGCGCCATCCGCCACGGCTACAAGCTGGGCGCGCGCAAGCCGTTCTTCCACACGCTGGTGGCCGCGCTCGACGCCGAGATGGGTGACGCCTTCCCCGAGCTGCGCCGCGCCGCGCCGCGCGTGGCCGAGGTGCTCGCCGCCGAGGAGGAACGCTTCTTCCAGACCATCCACAACGGCATGGATCTGCTCGAGGCCGCGCTGGCGGGCCTCGAGGCGTCGGGCACCAAGGTGATCGACGGCGAGACCGCGTTCAAGCTGCACGACACCTTCGGCTTCCCGGTCGACCTCACCGGCGACGTCTGCCGCGAGCGCGGCGTCGCCGTCGACGCGGCCGGGTTCGAGGTCGCGATGAACCGCCAGCGGGCGCAGGCGCGGGCCGCGGCCAAATTCAAGATGGCCGCCGGCCTGGCCTACGACGGCGTGCCCACCGCCTTCCACGGCTACGAGCACCTGCAGTGCGGGCAGTCCAGGGTCGTCGCGCTCTACCTCGACGGCGCGGCGGTGGGCGCGGTCAAGGCCGGCGACGACTGCGTGATCGTGCTCGACCACACGCCGTTCTACGCCGAGAGCGGCGGCCAGGTTGGCGACAGCGGCGAGCTGCGCAACGCAGCCGCGCGCGTGCGCATCGAGGACACCACCAGGATCCAGGCCGACGTGTCCGGCCACCAGGGCCACGTGCTCGAAGGCTCGATCACCGTCGGCGACGCGCTGGTGGCGCGGGTCGACGCCGCGCAGCGCGCGCGCACCGCACGCAACCACAGCGTCACCCACCTGATGCACAAGGCGTTGCGCGAGGTGCTCGGCACGCACGTGCAGCAGAAGGGCTCGCTCGTGACGCCCGAGCGCACGCGCTTCGACTTCGCGCACAACGCGCCGCTGACCGACGAGCAGATCCGCCGCGTCGAGGCCATCGTCAACGCAGAGATCGTCGCCAACGCAGCGGCCAGCGCGCAGGTGATGGCGCTCGACGAGGCGCAGAAGTCGGGGGCGATGATGCTGT
The DNA here is from genome assembly GCA_037442725.1 of Burkholderiales bacterium. Lineage (GTDB taxonomy): Bacteria > Pseudomonadota > Gammaproteobacteria > Burkholderiales > Burkholderiaceae_C > Pseudaquabacterium. The sequence continues at coordinate 9,424 of JBBIPS010000033.1, forward strand.
TCGGCGAGAAGTACGGCCAGACGGTGCGGGTGGTCGGCATCGGCAGCAGCAAGGAGCTGTGCGGCGGCACGCATGTGCAGCGCAGCGGCGACATCGGGCTGTTCAAGATCGTCGGCGAGTCCGGCGTGGCCGCCGGCATCCGGCGCGTCGAGGCGGTCACGGGCGACAACGCGCTGGCCTATCTGCAGCAGGTCGAGGCCACGCTCGGCGGTGTCGCCGGCGCGCTCAAGGTGACGCCGGCCGAGGCGCCGGCACGCATCGGCGCGGTGCTCGGCCAGGTGCACGCGCTCGAGAAGGAAATCGTCGCTCTGAAGGGCCGGCTCGCGTCGGCGCAGGGCGACGAGCTGCTGGCGCAGGCGGTCGACGTCAGCGGTATCAAGGTGCTGGCCGCGCTGCTGCCCGGCGCCGACGCCCGCACGCTGCGCGAGACGATGGACAAGTTGAAGGACAAGCTCAGGACCGCGGCCGTCGTGCTGGCCGCCGTGGACGGCACCAAGGTGCAATTGGCCGCCGGCGTCACCGCCGATGTGCTGGCCAATCCGGCGCGCCGGTTGAAGGCCGGCGAGCTGGTCAACTTCGTCGCCGGCCAGGTCGGCGGCAAGGGCGGCGGCAAGCCCGATCTGGCAATGGCCGGCGGCACCGATCCGGCGCGGCTGGCGCAAGCGCTGGCGAGCGTCGCGGGATGGGTGCGCGAGCGGGTCTGACGATGGTCGCGCTGCCGCTGACGATCCGCCGCGCGACGATGCAGGACGCGCCCGCCTTCGCCCGCATCAACGGCGACCCCGCGGTGTTGCCGAACCTGCTGCAACTGCCTTACGCCAGCGCCGAGATCTGGCAGGCGCGCCTTGCCGATTCGCTGGCGCCCGGCAAGGTCGACCTGGTGCTGGTGGCCGAGCGGCCCGATGCCGACGGCCGGCCGCGCGTGGTGGCCAACGCCGGGCTGCATCCGGCCGGCGCCGCGCAGCGCCGCCGCCACGCGATGATGCTCGGCCTCGTGGTCGCGCCCGAGGCGCAGGGGCAGGGCGTGGGCACGGCACTGATGCACGCACTGTGCGACTACGCCGACCGCTGGACGCAGGTGCTGCGCATCGAGCTTACGGTGTTTGCCGACAACGCGCGTGCGATCGCGCTCTACCGGCGCTGCGGCTTCGTCCACGAAGGCACGCACCGCGGCTTTGCGCTGCGCGACGGCGCCTATGCCGACGTCTGGTCGATGGCGCGGTTGCATCCGAACCCACCGACCATCGAGTCGGTGCCAGGCGACTGACAGTGCGCCGGGCTGGCTGGCGACTGGCCGGGCTGCTGGCACTGCTCGCGCTCGGCGCGGGACCGGCCGGCGCCGGCGCGGCCGGTGCGCAGCGCGTCGAAGTCCCCAGCCTCGATCGCCGCGGCGATGCCGCCTTGCTGCAACCGGGTTTCTGGTTCCGCGCACCGGGCAGCACGCCGGCGCCGGCGATGCTGCTGCTGCATGGCTGTGCCGGACCGTACGACCGCGCGCGGCAACTCTCGCATCGACTGCAGGAGTACGCCGCGCTGCTCAATGCCGAAGGCGTGCATGTGCTCGTCACCGATTCGCTGACGCCGCGCGGCGAGCACGAACTGTGCAGCCAGCGCATCGGCAAGCGCCGGGTCACGCAGGTGCAGCGCCGTCGTGATGCGCTTGGTGCGCTGCGATGGCTGGCCGCGCAACCCGGGGTCGATGCCGATCGGCTCGGCCTGCTCGGCTGGTCCAACGGCGGGTCGACCGTGCTGGCCGCAACCGACGCGGGTCACGACGAGGTGGCCGCGGCGCCGGTCAGCGCGCACTTCGCGGTGGCCTTCTACCCCGGTTGCGCGGCCGAGTTGATGCGCGGCTACCGCCCCGGCGCGGCCTTGCTGCTGTTGCTCGGCGCTGCCGACGACTGGACCGCCCCCGGACCGTGCCAGGCGCTGGCTGCCAGCGCCGGCCCGCCGGTGCCCGAGGTCGAGGTCTACGCCGGCGCCTACCACGGTTTCGACAGCGCAGCGCCGCTGCGACTGCGCACCGACGTGCCCAACGGCGTCAACCCCGGGCAGGGCGTGCACGTCGGCGGCGACCCGGCTGCACGCGCGGCGTCGCGCCTGCGGCTGTTGCGGTTCGTGCGCGAGTTCAGCCGCTGACCGCGGCCCTTGAAGCGTGACGACGGCGCGGCGCTTGTCGGTCGTCGCAGGCGCTGCGCTGGATCAAGCACGGCCCCGGCGCCGCGACGCGATGCCGGCGATGCCGGCCAGGCCGGACAGCATCAGCCAGGTCGTCGCCGGCTCCGGAATCGGCGGATGGGGCTCCGACGCCGCGAAGAAGGTGCCGGCGGCCGTGCCCCAGTCATAGCTGAACATCGGCTGGAACAGGCCGTTCTCGACGACCGCACCCTGGTCGTTCTGGCCTTTGCCGAGCAGGACGGGCAGGCGTGAATCGAAGCGGACGTCGACACTCGATGATCCGAGCGTGAGCGTGACGAGCAGTCGGTCGCTGAGTGCAAAGGTCAGCGGGTCGAGCAGGTCCTTGCTCAGGCTCAGACTGAGCGGGCTGGGGGTGTTGTTCTCCGCCTGGTAGACGAAGTGGATGAAGTCGTTCGTGCTGTCGCCGAGCAGCGGCACTGCCACGTTGTTCACCGTCGCGACGATCGGCCCCGCGGGTGCACGATCATCGATCCGTATGTCTTGGTAGGCCTGGCTGTGGCCGACGACGCCGAACATCGATCCGAGCAGCGCCGGGATCAGGATGTACCGCCGCTGGGTGAGTCTGAATAAATGGCTCTGTTGAATTTTGAGTGGGTTACCGGGCATGAGGGTTGACGGCGGTGAAGTCGAGCTTGCCGGCGATCAGGAAGATGACAGTGCGGATCGTGTCGAAGTTCGTGAATCCGCGGGCGCGGCGCTTGGCGGCTTGGAACAAGCCGTTGAGGGCCTCGAGGAAGCCGTTGGTCTGGCGGGTCTGCGCCCACGCGACGATGCCCTCGAGGTGCCTGCGCACGAGCTGGGCGACGTCCTTCATGGGCTTGACCTTGGAGCGCATGACGCAGGTGCACCAGTGCAGCAGCATGGATCGCACGACGTTAATCTGCTTGCGCTCGAGGATCTCGCGCAACTGCTCCTTGTAGGCCCAGGCTCGGGCGGTGCGCACGGTGGTCATGCGGGCGATCAGAGCGTCGAGGTCGGCGGCGGCCTCGGGGCGCAAGCTGGCGCGGTCTTTCAGCAGCGACCATCGCAGCCCCTTGAGGGACTTGTCGCTGCGCTGCTCGATGCGGCGCATCTTGTCCACTGCCGCGTTGGCATGCCAGACGACGTGGAACTTGTCGAACGTGATGCGCGCGTTGGGCAGTTCGTCTGTGCAGCCCTTGATGAAGGCCGGCGACATGTCGATGCTGACGGACTCGATCTGTTCGGGCGGGCAACCATGCTCGGCCAACTCCTCGGCGATGGCGGCAACGGTCTTGGCCTCACGCCCTTCGGCCACGGCCAGCACTCTTCGTTCGATGGCGTCGGCCGCCAGCGTGATGTAGTCGTGGCCGCGGGCGCGCGAGGTCTCGTCGATGGCCAGCGCCTTGACCTGGCTGAAGTCGGCCTGCGCGAGCGCCAGCGCCACGTAGCGCTGGCAGATGGCCAGCACCCGGTAGGCCGAGATCCCCACGATGCGCGCCACGGCGGCAAAGGGCATCTGCGGTGCCAGCATCAGCACCAGCGCTTCGAACAGCAGCGTGAAGCCCGACAGCTTGCCGGCAAACGGTGGCTTGACCAGATGCACGCTGCCGTCGGGCAGCTTCACGCGCGGCGTGCGCACTTCGAGCACGCACTCGTGCTGGAAGAAGTTCAGGTGTCGGTAGGTCTTGACGATGGTGTCGTGCACGGGATGTTCCCCGGCCGCACCATCGGCGGCAAAGCGAGTGCCTGCGGCGAAGTCGATCCCCACCGTCAGCACCTTGCTGGCCTCATCGAAGCGAACACCCGCAACGTGCCACGGAGGCGCAATGCCCAGCGCCACTTCGAACAACCTGTCATGCATACGAAACGCTCCTGCTCGTCATGGCCAATGCGTCAGCATGCCGCATCGGCCACGTCGACCAGCGTACGGGCTGACAGCCGGCCTCAAGGGTTCGCTGCGCCGGGCCGCGCCCGCCCTTGACCCCGGCTGCCAGCCAAAACACCACCGAATCCACCCACTCGGAATTCAAGAGAGGCTAAATTATGGAACGCGACTTGGTATCAGGCAACTCATCGACCGCGTGGGCTGGCAAAAAGCCTGCGCGGCCATGGCCAACAAGAACGCCCGCATCCTGTGGGCGGTGATGACGCGTGAGCATGGCTTCGACCCCCAGCATGTCAGCGCCAGGCCGGCGGCCAAACAAAAGCCCGTGCCCGTGCCTGCACCTGAACTGGCCTCAGCCTGAGCACCCGGCCCAAGCCGGCGCCGATCAACCCCATCAACCCCAGCACCTGAATCCGCCCTCCCAGGACGTGCTCTCGAAGATGCATTGACAGGTCAGACCGGCAGTTGGTGAACTCAGGCTTTCCCGATGAGCGGCGATCAAGCCCAAGCTCGGGAGCGAATGGAGCCCAACTGAGCGGCTCCTATCTGGGCCCGCGCAAACCCACCGCGCAACAAGGCCGTTTGTAGATGTTCAGTCTGTTCTCTGTCGCGCCGCATCTTCTGCCCACGCACGCCGCACGGAACCCGCGGGTTCAACTCGGAAAACCCGACCCAACAGCCAAACAACCGGCTCTTGAAGGAAAAAACAAAACCCAACAACGTTCTTGACCTTCGGGGAAGTCCTTGTAGAGGGGCTAGACCGCACCTTGCGCGCTCGTCATTCAGGCTGGTTGAGCCGTGAACTTCACACCCAGTGCGCGCGCCACCTTCATGACGGTTTCAAAGCGTGGCTTTGCGCCAGGTGATAGCGCCTTGTAGAGACTTTCACGACCCAAGCCTGCGTCTTTGGCAACCTGTGCCATGCCCTTGGCCCGCGCGACATCGCTGAGCGCGAGAAGCAGCAGGTCTGGATCGTTGACTTCAAGTACGGCGGTCATGTACTCTGCAATAGCTTCATCGTCGTCGAGGTATCGCGCTGCATCGAAGGCCACAAGCTTCAGGGGTGCCTTGGTCTTGGTCATAGATCGTCTCCAAGTTCGGAAGCCAGCTTCAGTGCGTGGCGGACATCGCGCTTCTGACTCGACTTGTCACCTGCATTGAGGATGACAACGATCACTCGGCCGCGGCGGACGAAGTACAGCCTGTAGCCCGGACCGTAGTGAACCCTCATCTCGGAAACTTCGCCTTCGATCGGCTGCCAGTCTCCGAGGCTTCCTGCTTCTGCCTGCCGTAGGCGCGCTGCGATGCGGATCTGCGCGCGCTTGTCCTTCAGGGCGTCGAGCCACGCGACGAACTCTTCGGTCTGGCGGATGGTGAACATGCCACAACTGTAGCCATTTGGATACAGGCCGTCAAGCAAGAGGGTGTTTGGTGCGGTCTAGACAAGATGGCTTCTTGAACTCGGGCGGCCCGTCCACTGCAACATCGTAGGTTGCGCGCCGCAGGCGTGCCAAGCTACACCAATGCACCCAACCGATGGTCGATCGGGTCGTTGCGGATTTGCGAGGAGACGGGCCATGGAGAAATCTAGCACTCCGTACGTCGGTTTGGACGTTCACAAGGACAGTATCGACATCGCCACGGCCGACGCCGGGCGCG
>JBBIPS010000034.1:0-15035 GCA_037442725.1 Burkholderiales bacterium
GTTATGGATGATGGCGAAGGCGCCGGCATTGCCATAGCTGGTCTCCTCGCCGGCGCCGCGCCGATCGTAGATCGCCTGCTCGAGCGCATCCAGCACGACGCCGGCCTGCGCCAGGCCACGCTCACCGGATGCGCTGGCGCAATGCCATGGAACTGACCGCTGACCTGTCGTTCCGCTTCCCGCTGATGCGTGGCCTGCAGGTGCGCGCGGTGCAGCAGGCGCTGGCGCGCGCTGGCCTGCTGCAAGGCCCGGCTGACGGCATTTTCGGACCCGGCACCGAGCAAGCGGTGGTGCGCTTCCAGCACCAGCAGCAACTCAAGGACGATGGCATCGTCGGTCGCGACACCTGGAGCCGGCTGTTCGCCGACCAGGCCGCCACAGTGGCTCCGGTGACCGAAGGGCGTGCCGCGCCCGGCCCCGCGCCGTCGATCATCGGCGCCACCTGGCGCGGCATGCTCGAGCCCTACCTGGCGCGCCTGACGCAGCCGCATGGCTCGCCGGTCGGCACCAGCCGCGTCACCTGGTGCCTGGCGCCACAGGGCGTGATGATCGACGGCGTGCTGCCGCGCACCGCCGGTGCGCCGTCGACGGCGGCCCGGACCTGGTCGACGCACCGCGCCGCGTTCGAGAAGTGCGCGGCAGCCTACGGCGTCCCGGTCGAGCTGCTGGTCGCCACCGCCTGCACCGAGAGCGGCGGCCGCGCCGAAACGGTACGGCTCGAGCCCGGCTACCAGAGCGACGACGCCACCCCGGGCCGGGTTTCGCCGGGGCTGATGCAGACGCTGATCTCCACCGCGCGCGGCGCCACCGGCGACGACTCGCTCGACCGCGCCGCGCTGCTCGACCCCGAGACTTCGGTGCGCGCCGGCGCCTGCTACATCAAGCAGCAGGCGGTGTCGGGGCGGCTGCCGACCAACTTCGACGCACCGCTGGTCGCCGCGGCGTACAACGCCGGTGCGCTGCGCGGCACCGGCAACAACCGCTGGGGCCTGGTGCAGACCGAGCGCGACGCCAGGCTGCACGTGTTCCACGCCGACGCCTTCGTCGAGTACTTCAACGACGTCGTCAACGTGCTCGCCAGCGACCCGCCGCTGCCGAACACCCCGAGCTTCTGGGCTGCGCTGCACGAGCGCTGAGAGGCTGAGGGGCGCACGGGCGCGGAGGCGACCCGACGCGCGCTGCCTCCGCGCGCCGGCATGCCCGATGTCGCCGCGCGCAGGCGCACCGTGATCGAAGTCGCATGAAGTCGTGCCGCAGCGTGCGCTGCAGTCGCGGCAGGCGCAGCCGTCGCGGCCTGCGGGTCGGCGCAGTGGTCCAATGTGCGCTGATCGTCGCAGCGGTACGGCCCATGCGCTGGCCGGCACGTGGCACGATCACCTTCCCATGGCCGTGAACGCGTCTTCGAGCCGCTGCCTGCGCGGCGTGCTGCTCATGCTGGTGTTCGGCGCGGCGACGCTCGCCGGCGCGGCGCCTGCGCGCACGACGCTCACCGTCGTCAGCGACGACAACTATCCGCCGTACATCTTCCACCAGGCCGACGGGCGGCTGCAGGGCCTGCTGGTCGACCAATGGGCGCTGTGGCAGCGCAAGACCGGCGTACGCGTGAATCTGGTGGCGACCGACTGGGCGACGGCGCAGCGCACGATGGCCGAGGGACGCGCCGACGTCATCGACACCGTCTTCCGCACCCCGGAGCGCGAGCGCACGCTCGACTTCCTGCCGCCCTACGCCGAACTGCCGGTGCCGATCTACACCCATCGCGACATCGGCGGCATCACCGGCACCGAGTCGCTGCGCGGCTTCCTGGTCGCCGTCAAGGGGGGCGACGCGTGTGTCGGACGGCTGCAGGCCGCCGGCGTGTCGAGCCTGGCGACCTACGCCAGCTACGAGGCGATCATCGATGCCGCCAAGGCCGGCGCGGTGCGCATCTTCTGCGTCGACGAGGCGCCGGCCAACTACCTGCTCTACCGCGCCGGGGTGCATCGCGACTTCCGCAAGGCCTTCGTCCTCTACAGCGGTGAGTTGCACCGGGCGGTGAGGAAGGGTGACGCGGCGACGCTGGCGTTGGTCGGCAAGGGATTCGCGGCCATCAGCGCGGACGAGCAGCAGGCACTGCACGACAAGTGGCTGGGGCGCGACCAGGATCTGCCGGCGTGGCTGCCCTACCTGGGCTATGCGCTCGCGGCGTCGCTGCTCGCCGCCGTCGGCGTGCTGCTGTGGGGCATCGCGTTGCGCCGCATGGTGCGCGGGCGTGCCGCCGAGCTGCTCGACGAGCGCCAGCGCCTGCGCACGCTGATCGACGCCCTGCCCGACCTGGTCTGGGTGCAGGACTCGCGCGGCGTCTACCAGGCCTGCAACGCGGCGTTCGAGCAACTGCACGGCGCGCGCGAGTCGGCCATTCGCGGCCGCACCGAGGCCGACTTCATCGCTCCCGGGCGGGTCGAGGCGTCGCGCCCGGGCGAACGCGCCGCCACGGTGTCCGATGGCACCGATGTGGGTCATCGCCCCGGCGTCGATGAGGTCTGGCTGAGCTTCAGGCAAGATGGCCACCGCGCACTGTTCGAGATCACCCGCACGCCGCTGCGCGACGCCGCCGGGAACGACGCCGGCACGATCGGTATCGGCCGCGACGTCACGGCCTACCACCAGGCGCGCGAGCGCCTGCAGCGCCTGAACCGGCTGTACCGCGTGCTCACCGGCGTCAACGAGACCATCGCGGCCACGCACGACACACAGCGGCTGTTCGACGAGGTGTGCCGGGTGATGGTCGAAGTGGGTGGCCTGCGCCTGGCCTGGATCGGCACGCCGGACGCCGCAGCCGGCGTGATCCGCCCGGTCGCGCAGGCCGGCCAGCACGGCGACTATCTGGCCCAGACTCGCGTCTCGCTGTCCGACGATGCCTGGGGGCAGGGGCCGACCGGCGTCGCGTTTCGCGAGGGCCGTGCCGATTGCACCGCGGACATGCCCGCCGAGTCGCGCATGCGGCCGTGGTCCGACGCGGCGCGCCACCATGGCTTCCGGTCGTCGGCCGCGTTCGCGCTGAAGGTGCGGGGCGAAGTGCGCGCCGTGCTCAGCGTCTATTCGGATCGCGCCGAATACTTCGACACCGAAGAGATCGAGCTTCTCGATCGCCTGGCGAGCCAGGTCGGCGTCGCCATGGCCACCGCCGAAGCCGAGTCGGCCCGATCGCGCGCCGAGGAGCGGCTGCGCCAGAGCGAGGCCCGCTTCGCGACGATCTTCCGCACCAGCCCGGTCGGCATGTCGCTGAGCCGGCACGCCGACCTGTCGTTCGTCGATGTCAACCAGGCCTGGCTCGACCTGTTCGGCTACGACCGCGCTCAGGTGATCGGGCACGACGGCGCCGAACTCGACCTGTGGTGCGACGAGCAGGTGCGCGCCCGCGTCGTCGAGCAGTTGCGTTCGGGCGGCCCGGTCGCGAACTTCGACACCACCTTGCGCAAGCGCGACGGCAGCGCCGTCGAGGTCTCCTTCGCCGCCACGCCCCTGCCGGTGGCCGGCGAGCAGTTCATGCTCGCGTCGTACTTCGACATCTCGCTGCGCAAGCAGGCCGCGCGCAGCCTGCGCGAGCAGACCGACGCGCTCGAGCACGTCGTCGAGCAACGCACGGCCGAGCTCGGCAGCATCCTGCAGGCGCTGCCCGACCTGTACTTCCGCATGGCCGCCGACGGCACCATCCTCGACTACCGCGCCGGCCGGCAGGGCGATCTGGCGCTGGCGCCCGAGCAGTTCATGGGCCGGCGCATGCAGGAGGTGCTGCCGCCCGACGTCGCAGCGCGCTTTCGCGCCGCCATCGGACGCCTGGCGGTCGACCCGCAGATGGTGGTGCTGGAATACGCGCTGGCGACCCCAAACGGGTCGCAGCACTTCGAGTCGCGCCTGCTGCGTGGCCGCGATGGCGAGCTGGTCGCCGTCGTTCGCAACATCACCGAGCGCCGCGAGATGGAAGCCGCGCGCGAGGCGGCGCGCGCGGAGTCCGACCGCCTGGCCCGGCTGCGCAGCCAGTTCATGGCCAACATGAGCCACGAGATCCGCACGCCGCTCAACGCCGTGCTCGGGCTGGCGCAGATCGGCCTGGCCGAGCCGCGCATGCGCGAGGCGCACGCCAGTTTTGCGCGCATCCTGGACTCGGGCAAGCTGCTGCTGGGCATCGTCGACGACATCCTCGACCTCTCCAAGATCGAAGCCGACCGGCTGCGCGTCGAGACGCTGACCATCGACCCCGGCGCGGTGGTCGAGCGCGCGGCGCTGCAGGTACGCGAGGCGGCGCAGGCCAAGGGCCTGTCGCTGGCTGTGCGGCGCGCGGCCGGCCTGCCCGCGGCCTGCCTTGGCGATCCGCTGCGACTCGAGCAGATCGTGCTCAACCTGCTGTCCAACGCGGTCAAGTTCACCGAACACGGCAGCGTCGAGGTGCAGGTCGACCGCCAGGACGGCGATCTGATCGTGCGCGTCACCGACAGCGGCATCGGCATGACGCCGGCGCAGGTGAGCCAGCTCTTCAGCGCCTTCGAGCAGGGCGATGCATCGACGACTCGACGCTACGGCGGCACCGGCCTGGGGCTGGTCATCAGCCGGCGCCTGGCGGTGCTGATGGGCGGTGACGTGCAGGTGCAGTCCGAACCGGGGCACGGCAGCGTCTTCGAGCTGCGCCTGCCGTGGCGCGACGTCGCGCCGCCGGACGCGCCCGCTGCCGCGACGGCACTCGCCGCTGCGAGCGTCGAGCCGGCCGCAGCAGGCGCGGTGCTGGCCGGCTGCCGAATCCTGGTCGCCGAGGACAACCCGGTCAACCAGATCATCATCGACACCATGCTGGCGCGCGCCGGCGCCAGTGTGGTCATGGTGGATGACGGGCTGCAGGCGGTGCAGCGCGTCGAGCGCGACGGGCCGAGCTGCTTCGACATCGTGCTGATGGACCTGCAGATGCCGGTGATGGACGGCTACACGGCGACGCGGCGCCTGCTGGCGCTGGACCCGACGCTGCCGATCGTCGGCCAGACCGCGCACGCGATGGTCGACGAGCGCGAGCGCTGCCTGGCCTGCGGCATGGTGGCGCACGTGGCCAAGCCGCTGGACATCGCGCAACTGCTGGCCACGGTGGCGCGGCACGCGCGTGGTCGTCGCGCGCCGGGCCGGCAGTGAATGGCGCGGCGCGGCGCTGCCGCCCCAGGCGCAACGCCACACGTGCCCTCCCGCAAAGGGTGTTCTCGTCACGTGGGTCGCAAGCGACCCTGCGACGCCGCGATGGCGCAGCGCGGGCTCGGTGCTGTCAGAAACGCGAAGGCCCGGACGCGCCGGGCCGCCAGGCACTTCAAGGGCGAACGCAAGTTGCGTGGAATTCGACGCGCGGAACTGGCCTTGCCGCCGAAGGCGCGTTCCGCCGGTTCCTTTCGTCGCTGGCCTATCGGCAATGCAGCGCGGCGATCAGCGGACAAGAAACGGTGCCTCGATGCGCGCCGCACGCACCGACCAGCCTGGACAGCGCTGCCTCGATCCGGGTCAGGTCCGACAGCCTGGCGCGCACATCGTCCAGCCGCACGGCGGCCAGTTGCGCCGCCTCGCTGCAACGGGTGCCGTCTTCCAGCTTCAGCAGCACACCGATCTCGTCCAGGCTGAAGCCCAGGCGCTGGGCCGACTTGACGAATTTCACCCGCGCCACGTCGGCCCCGCCATAACGTCGGATGCTGCCATGGGGTCGGTGCGGCTCCGGCAGCAGGCCCCTGCGCTGGTAGAAGCGGATCGTCTCGACACTGACCGCGGCCGCCTTGGCGAAGGTCCCGATGGTCAGGCTCTGCAGGCTGTCCTTCATTTCGTTTGACTCCGTACTCCACTACGGAATTAACGTTACCGCACCAGCCATCGCCAGGCGGCCGTGACCTTCGACGACAGCGGTACCGGCAGGCACGAATCGACCGGGGCCACCGAGGACGCCGGGGATCCGTCCAGCCTCAGGCGCGGCGGGCCGGACGTCTGCGACCTGCGGGCAGTGCGTGGCTGACGTCGCGGGCCACCACGCGACGCGAAGGAAGACCTCGTGACCCAGTTGAACATCACCGGCATGACCTGCGATTCCTGCGCGGCCCACGTCAAGGCGGCGCTGGAGGGCGTGCCCGGTGTGCAGTCGGCCGACGTGTCCCGTGCCCAGGGCCGCGCCCGGGTGGTGCTCGATGCCGACACCTCGCCCGACGCCCTGATCGCCGCCGTCGCCGGGCTCGGCTATGGCGCGGTGCTGGCCGATGCGCCGAATGCGTCCGCGAAAGGCGGGTTGCGCGACCGCTCGGGCAGCGGCGACAAGGCCGGTCGTGGCAGCAGCGGGATGCACATCGCCGTCATCGGCAGCGGCGGTGCGGCGATGGCGGCGGCGCTGAAGGCGGTCGAGCAAGGGGCGCGCGTCACCCTGATCGAGCGCGGCACCATTGGCGGCACTTGCGTCAACGTCGGCTGCGTGCCCTCGAAGATCATGATCCGCGCCGCCCATATCGCCCACCTGCGCCGGCAAAGTCCGTTCGACGCCGGCCTGCCTCCCGCGCCGCCGGTCGTCCTGCGCGACAAGCTGCTGGATCAGCAGCAGGCGCGTGTCGATGCGCTGCGTCTCGCCAGGTACGAACGCATCCTCGACGGCACGCCCGCGATCACTGTGCTGCACGGCGAAGCGCGCTTTGACGACGGCCATACCCTCGCGGTACGGCGGCATGACGGCGGCGAGCGCGCCGTGAGCTTCGACCGCTGCTTGGTCGCCACCGGCGCGAGTCCGGCCATGGCGCCGATTCCTGGCCTGAAGGACACGCCCTGCTGGACTTCGACCGAAGCGCTGGTGAGCGACACCCTCCCGGAGCGCCTGGCCGTGATCGGCTCGTCGGCAGTGGCCGTGGAGCTGGCGCAGGCCTTCGCGCGGCTCGGCTCCGAGGTCACGATCCTGGCGCGCCGCACGCTGCTCTTGCGCGAAGACCCGGCCGTCGGCGAAGCCGTCACTGCCGCGTTCCGCGCCGAAGGCATCAAGGTGCTTGAGCACACCCAGGCCACCCGGGTCGCGCATGCCGGCGGTGAATTCGTGCTGACTACTTCGGCTGGCGAGTTGCACGCCGAGCGGCTGCTGGTCGCCACCGGCCGCACGCCGAACACGCGCAACCTCGGGCTCGATGCGGCCGGCGTCGTCGTCAATGCGCACGGGGCCATCGTCATCGACCGGGGCATGCGCACCAGCAACCGGAACATCTACGCCGCAGGCGACTGCACCGACCAGCCGCAGTTCGTCTACGTCGCGGCGGCGGCCGGCACCCGCGCCGCCATCAACATGATCGGCGGCGATGCGAGGCTCGACCTCGCCGCCATGCCGGCCGTGGTGTTCACCGACCCCCAGGTCGCCAGCGTCGGTTTGAGCGAGCTGGCGGCGCACCATGCCGGCATCGAGACTGACAGCCGCACGCTCTCGCTCGACAACGTGCCGCGCGCGCTCGCCGACTTCGACACTCGCGGCTTCATCAAGCTGGTGATCGAGGCCGCCTCACGCCGCCTCGTCGGCGTGCAGGCGGTTGCGCCGCAGGCCGGCGAGTTGATCCAGGCGGCGGCGCTGGCAATCCGTGCCCGCATGACCGTCGAAGCGCTGGCGGATCAGTTGTTCCCTTACCTCACCATGGTGGAAGGGCTCAGGCTCGCGGCGCAAACCTTCAGCAAGGACGTGAAGGCCCTGTCCTGCTGTGCCGGGTGACCTGCCCGACGCGAAGCGAGTCAGCGGACACACGACGCTGGCGATGGCGAATCAGTACGCCACCGGAACGGCAGGCCCGTTCGGATTGCGATCGACAAGCTGCCAGCCCGGTTCAAGCCGGCGCCCTGAGGGCCGCGCAAGCCCCATTGCCCCGGCGCGACGACACGGGAACTTCAAGAGCCGGCGCCAGACCGGTTGACCTGGATCGAAAGCCAGCAACGACAACCAGGGCGGGGTGCGGGCGGAATCCAGGGCGATGGCGCGGCAACCCCGAGCCCCGATCCAGCATTTCACCCACCGGCAGGATGTCGCCCTGATCGTCGACTCGCGGGCAGATGTACGCCACGCGCGACGGATCCAGAAGCCACTGTCCGGCCCGTGCATCCTGGCAGTCATCTTCCGGGCAACCGCACCTCAACCGACTTGCCGCCGTAGCCGAAGCGTTGGTCACGGCCCTGCACAACAACCTGCCTGACGGACCTGGGAATCCTCAGTCCGTGGAGATCCCGGGTAAATGGCTGTTCGTCCTGGTGGTCGTGCACGAGCTTGCGCTCACCGAGTGGCTCGCCGGACAAGGACGTGACTCTGAAGCCGTCCGCGTACCGCGCAGGTGTGTCGTAGGGCGAAGAAACCGTGACGTCGAAGTCAAACCGATCGCTCCCCGAAGCGCGTACCTTGACGGACAGGATGTCCGGGAACTTCTGATCCTGACCTTGGATGGCCCATGCACGGTGCGCAGCCAGCGCTGCCAGGAATGCCACGACGAGGCGTCGGCGGTTGAGTTGGGCGGTTGCCATTGGGTTGGACCTGCGGCTGACCCGTGCTGGAGTTGCGCGCAGCCTGGCGTGCAGCTTGGCGGGGCGGGCGCGGCAAGCGAACAGAGGCGGCGACGGTGGGCAACGCGTCGCGTTGCCCGCGGGCGCTGCCGATGCGAGGGCAGGTTGCCCCTTCTCCCTTTGCGTCGGGTTGGGCACAGCGCCCGCGCCGGCAACTGGGTTGCAGGCCGGTTCGGGCGTTCGGCAGCCTTGTCGGTCAGTTGGCACTCTGTTCTCGGCGACCAACTGTCGGCGCAAGCGCGTGCCCGTCATTCGACGGTCACGCTCTTGGCGAGATTGCGCGGCTTGTCGACATCGGTGCCGCGCGCGCACGCGGTGTGGTAGGCCAGCAGTTGCAGCGGCACCACGTGCAGGATGGGTGAGAGCGCACCGTAGTGCTCGGGCATGCGAATGACGTGCACCCCGGCGCTGCTCTCGATCTGCGTGTCGCGGTCGGCGAAGACGAACAGCTCGCCGCCGCGCGCACGCACCTCCTGTAGGTTGCTCTTGAGCTTTTCGAGCAGTGCATCGTTGGGTGCCACCGTGACCACCGGCATCGCCGAGGTCACCAGCGCCAAGGGGCCGTGCTTCAACTCGCCGGCCGGGTAGGCCTCGGCGTGGATGTAGCTGATCTCCTTCAACTTGAGCGCACCTTCGAGCGCGACCGGGTAGTGCAGCCCGCGGCCGAGGAAGAGCGCGTTCTCCTTGCGTGCGAACTCCTCCGACCACGCGATGACCTGCGGCTCGAGCGCCAGCACCGCCTGCACCGCGGCGGGCAGGTGGCGCAGCGCCTTCAAGTGCACGGCCTCCTGTTCAGCACTCAACCGGCCGCGCGACTGCGCCAGCGCCAGCGTCAGCAGGAACAGCGCGACGAGCTGGGTCGTGAACGCCTTGGTCGAGGCCACGCCGATCTCGACGCCGGCCCGCGTCAGGAAGGCCATCTCGCACTCGCGCACCATGGCGCTGGTGCCGACGTTGCAGACTGTCAGCGTGTGGGTCATTCCCAGGCTGCGCGCGTGCTTGAGCGCGGCCAGCGTGTCGGCGGTCTCGCCGCTCTGGCTGATCGTCACCACCAGCGTGCGCGGGTCGGGCACGCTGTGGCGGTAGCGGTATTCGCTGGCGATCTCGACCGCGGCGGGAATGCCGGCGATCGACTCGAGCCAGTACTTGGCCGTGCTGCCCGCGTAGTAGCTGGTGCCGCAGGCCAGGATCAGCACCTGGTCGACCTCGTTGAAGGCGCGGTAGGCGCGGTCGCCGAACAGTTCGGGCGCGACGGCGGCCACGCCTTCGAGCGTGTCGGCGATGGCGCGCGGCTGCTCGAAGATCTCCTTCTGCATGTAATGGCGATAGGGGCCGAGTTCGACCGCGCCCGAATGCGCCTGCACCGTGCGCACCTCGCGCTGCACCGGCCGGTAGCCCCCGTCGGCCTGGCGCGCGACGACCCAGAACTTGCCGAGCTGAAGGTCGACGATGTCCCCCTCCTCGAGATAGGCGATCTGGTCGGTCACGCCGGCCAGCGCCATCGCGTCGGAGGCCAGGAAATTCTCGCCCCTGCCGATGCCCAGCACCAGCGGCGAGCCGGCGCGCGCACCGACGACGCGCTGCGGCTCGTCGCGGCAGAACACCGCGATGGCGTACGCGCCCTTCAGACGTTGGGCGGCGCGCTGCACGGCGTCGAACAGGTCGCCGTCGTAGAGGTGGTTGATGAGGTGGGCGACGACTTCGGTGTCGGTCTGGCTCTCGAACACGAAGCCCCTGGCCTGCAACTCGACGCGCAACTCGTCGAAGTTCTCGATGATGCCGTTGTGCACCAGCGCGACGCGCGCCGGTGCGCCGCCGCCGCCGCGCGGGTCGTGCGAGAAGTGGGGGTGCGCGTTGTGCACCGCCGGCGCGCCGTGCGTGGCCCAGCGCGTGTGGGCGATGCCGGTGCCGGCGGCCACGCCCTCGCGTGCCACCTGCGCGTCGAGTTCGGCCACGCGCGACGTGCTGCGGGTGCGGCGCAACTCGCCGTCCTGGTGGACCGCGACGCCGCACGAGTCGTAGCCCCGATACTCGAGCCGCTTGAGCCCCTCGACCAGGATCGGAACGATGTTGCGCGTACTGACTGCGCCGACGATGCCACACATGCCGGGAACCCCTCGAAGTCGATCTCAGGACATGGATCGTAGAGGCAACACCTTGAGCCTTTGCGTCATATTTCGTGCAAATATGAACAATTCATCCTGCCGTGGGTCGTGATGGTGTTCTATTGCGTTTATGCTGGTCGATATGATTGATAAGTTGCCAGGCATCGAGCTCGACGCCATCGACATCAGGCTGCTCGAGCGGCTGCAGCAGGACGCCGCAGAGTCCAATCTGGCGTTGGCCGGCCACGCCAGGGTCTCGCCCGCGACCTGTCTGCGGCGCGTCAAGCGACTCGTCGATTCCGGCGTGATCGAGCGTCGCGTTGCGTTGCTCGCGGCCGGGCGGCTGGCGTCGCGTCTGACCGCGATCGTCGAGGTCTCGCTCGATCACCAGGGCGACGAGCTTCAGCGGCAGTTCGAGGTCCGTGCCGCCGCCGATGCGGCCGTGCAGCAGTGCTACCGCGTCGCCCCCGGGCCCGACTTCGTGCTGGTGGTGCAGGTGGCCGACATGCCGGGTTACCAGAGATCGGAAGAGCGGCTGTTCACGGCCGACGCCAACGTGCGCAACGTCAAGGCCTTCTTCTGCCTGAACCGCGCCAAGTTCGATCCGGCCATCCGGCTCGAGCGCCCGGGCGATCCGGCGGCTGCACGGCGCACGTGAGGTGGGGCGCGCCCAGCGCCGGCGCGCGCAGTGTTTCCCCAGTTGCAGGCGCGTCGCGGCGGCGGTGCAATGGCGCGCGACTCGACACCGAGGAGACGAACCATGCCCCGTCTGAGTGCGCCCGCCCGCGCGGCACGCGTCGACCCACTCGGCGCGCCTGCACTGTCACGCTTTGCCGACCTGACGGTGCGCGTCGGTGCGCCGATCGAGGTCGGCGCCGTCGGCCACGGCCTGCGACGGCTGATCCCCATCCTCGGCGGCGACTGCGCGGCGCGCGACTGGTCGGCACGCGTGCTGCCCGGCGGCGCCGACTTCCAGCTCGTCGTCAACGAGCGCATGGCGCGCCTGGAGGCGCGCTACGTGCTCGAGACCGACGCCGGCGACCGCATCTACGTGCACAACGACGCGCTGCGCACCGCGGCGCCCGAGGTCATGGCGCGGCTGGTGCGCGGCGAGCGGGTGCCGCCCGACGACGTCTACTTCCGCTGCGTGCCGCGCTTCGAGGTCGCCGCGCCGGCGCTGGCCTGGATGACGACGCGCGTCTTCCTGGGCACCGGGATGCGGCGGCCCGATGACGTGGTGCTGCGTTTCTTCGAGGTGCTGTAGCCGTTCAGCGCCGGGGGCGCGGCGTGGCCGCGCCAGGCATGGCCGGTTCGCGGAACAGCGTGATCGCGAGCTGGCGCAGCCACTGGTTGGCCGGATCGTTCTGCATCCGGTAGCTCCAGTGCACGCCGATCGCGAACTCGGACAGGCCCCAGCGTGGCTGGGCGATGCGGAACTGCCCGGCCTGCGCGAACTTGGTCGCGATGCGCATCGGCAGCACGACCGCCAGATCGGTCTGGCCGACGATCGCCGGGATGACCATGAAGTGCGGCGTGCTCAGGCGGATGCGCGGCTGCAGTTGCATCGTGTCGAGCAACCGCACCGTCTCGGTGTGCTGGCTGACGACCACATAGTCGAGCTGCGCCAGGCTGCGCAGCGTCGGCCGCTCGGTCAGCAGCGGATGGTCGGCGCGTGCCAGCACGACGTAGCGCTCCATGAAGAGCTTGTGCTGGCGCGTGTGCTCGACGCCAGGCAGGTAGCCGAGCGCGGCGTCGATCCGGCCGTTGTCGAGCGCGTTTTCGATCTCGGCGCACTGGAGCTGCTGCGTCTCGATGCGCACCTGCGGCGCGAGTCGCCGCACCTCGCGCATCAGCGCGGGCAGGAACTCGCTTTCGCCGATGTCGCTCATGTGGATGCGAAACGTGCGTCGCTCGCTCGCCGCGTCGAAGCGCTGATATGCATTTTGTGAATACCACTTGGATCGATCTTGTGATGGATGGATCGGCCCGCCCGGGCTCATCTCCGGCACGGATCGACGCGCCTGCGCGCGCGCCGGCCGCGAAGGACAGGCCCCATGGAAGTCTCGTTCAGCAGGGAAGTGCAACTGCTTGGCCTTCTCCGTGGCGACACCTTCCATGACGAAGGCATCCGGGGAATCACGAAGGCGGTGCTGAAGTCCGGCGTCGCGTACGTCGGCGGCTACCCGCAATCGCTCTCGACCGGTGTGATCGCCGCCGGCGGCACGCTCGGCGCGATGCTGCCGCCGTCGACGGTGCTGGCGGTCTACGCGATCCTGACCCAGCAGGAAATCGGTAAGCTGTTCATGGCCGGCGTCCTGCCCGGCGCGCTGGCGATGGGCATGTACGTGCTGACGATCGCGCTCATCGCGCCTGCGCCCAGGTCCCCTGCCCGCCGGCCAGGCCAGGCCGTGGTGCGAGCGCATTGCCGAGCTCAGGCTGGTCTGGACGCCGCTCGCGCTGTTCATCTTCGTCATCGGCGGCCCGTACGGTGGCCACTTCACGCCGACCGAGGGGGTGGCGTCGGCGCGACCGGGGCCTACCTCGGCGACCGAGCCGCCTGGCTGCGACGTGCGACGACCCGCGTGCCGCGCCGGACTCAACTGCGCACGATCGCCAGCCCCTTGAGGTATTCGCCTTCGGGGAAGTACAGCGTCGTCGGGTGGTCGGGCGCCGCTTCGAGCCGCTCGACGATGGCGCCGTCGACGCCGGCGTCGATGGCGGCACCGGCGACGATCTTGTGGAACAGGCCGGCGTCGATGCCGCCCGAGCACGAGAACGTGAACAGCAGGCCGCCCGGGGCCAGCAGCTGCAGCGCGAGCCGGTTGATGTCCTTGTAGGCGCGCGCGGCGCGCTCGGCATGCGCTGCGCTGGCGGCGAACTTGGGCGGGTCGAGGACGATCGCGTCGAAGCCGCGGCCGGCCTGCAGCGCGTCGCGCAGGTACTGATTGACATCGGCATCGGCGAAATCGCACGCGGCGCCGGCAGAGCCGTTGCGCCGGAGGTTGTCGCGCGCCAGTTCGAGCGCCGGCGCCGACGAGTCGACGCTGGTCACTTCGGTCGCACCACCGGCCAGCGCCGCGACGCTGAAGCCGCCCGTGTAGCAGTAGCAGTTGAGCACGCGCCGGCAGCCGAGCCGGCGCACCCACTCGGCGAAGCGCTTGCGGTTGTCGCGCTGGTCGAGGTAGTAGCCGGTCTTGTGGCCCAGTGCCACGTCGACGCCGAGCGTCCAGCCGTGCTCGCTGATCGTGATCGCGGTGTGGCCGTCGTCGGCGTCGTCGCGGCGCAGCCAGCCGCTGCGCCCGGGCAGCCCCTCCTGGGCGCGCACGCCGGCGTCCGAGCGCTCGTAGAGCCGCGTCAGTCCCGTGTTAGCACACAACGCGTCGGCGATCACCTCGCGCCAGCGCTCGCTGCCGGCGGCGAGGAACTGCGCGCACAGCGTATCGCCGTAACGATCGACGATCAATCCGGGCAGGCCGTCGGCCTCGCCGTGCACCAGCCGCACGGCGTCGCTGGCCAGGCCCAGGCGCGTGCGCAGGTCGATCGCGCGCCGCAGGCGGCGCGCGAAATACGCGACATCGATGCGCTCGGCCTCGTCGAAGCTCCAGGCGCGAACACGGATCATCGAACTCGGGCTGAACGCGCCCCAGGCCAGGAAGCGGCCGTCGCCGGCCTCCACGCGCACCGTCTCGCCGGCATCGGCGCCGCCGCGGGCGATGCTGCCCTCGAACACCCAGGGGTGGCGGCGCAGCAGCGAGCGTTCCTTGCCGGGGCGCAGTCGGATCGTCTTCATGGCGCGCGATTGTCGCCGGGTGCGCCGGCGCGGCACCGCCCGGCACGCGGTGGCGCTGCGGCCGGCACCCGGGTCAGCGGCAGGCCGGGTCCGAGCGCAGCGCCTGGATCCGCAGCGACGGCGCAAGCGGCGCCGTGCCCGGGTCGATCGCGCTCGATCAGCGCCGTTTCGCACGCGGGTGCGCCGCGTCGTAGATCCTGGCCAGGTGCTGGTAATCGAGCTTGGTGTAGATCTGCGTGCTGCTGATGTTGGCGTGGCCGAGCAGCTCCTGCACCGCGCGCAGGTCGCCGCTGGACTGCAGCAGGTGCGACGCGAAGCTGTGGCGCAGCATGTGCGGATGCACCGCGGTGGTCAGTCCGGCCTGCTGCGCCAGCGCCTTCAGGCGCGTGCGCACCTGGCTCGCACCCAGGCGCGTGCCGCGCTGGCTGACGAACAGCGCCGGCTCGCCCGCGCGCGCCAGCGCGGCTCGCTCGGCACACCACTGCGCCAGCGCCACGAGCGCCGGCGCGCCCACCGGCACGCTGCGCCGCTTGGCGCCCTTGCCCAGCACATGCGCGGTGGCGTCGGCGGCGTCGATCCAG
>JBBIPS010000035.1:0-14939 GCA_037442725.1 Burkholderiales bacterium
AGATGGGGCCGGCGCCTCCAGCCGCCGGATCCGGCGTGAAGGCCGGTGGGTTCGGGCGGCGACGCGTCGGCGCAGCCGAGCCAACAGCCTTCGTCGAGACGGGCCTGTCGTCGCGCGCGGGTGGTGCCGCGCCACACCGAACCGTCACCCGACCGGGGTCGCGCGCAGTGCCGCGCGCAGTTGCGCGCCGAGCTCGGGCCGGTCCTTGAACGGGTCGGTCGGGTTGCGCCCCTGAACCACGTCCTCGAGACGGGTCTGCACCGCGCCCAGCGCCTTGGGGTGGCTGTAGATGTAGAAGCGGTTCTCGCGCAGCGCATCGAAGACCTTGCGCGCGACGTCGGCGGCGCTGACCTTGCCGCTCGTCACCGCCTTGTCGCTCATCGCCTGCGCGATCAGCTGGCTGCGCGTCGGGGTGGCAGCGGCATCGGTCATGCCGGCGGGGCGGTTGCGCTGGCTGGCGTGGATGCCGGTCGGCACGAAGTACGGGCACAGCACGTGCGCGTGGACCTGCTCGGTGACGAGCGACAGGTCCTGGTAGAGCGTCTCGCTGAGCGACACCACGGCGTGCTTGCTGACGTTGTAGACGCCCATGTTCGGGGGATCGAGCAGCCCGGCCATCGACGCCGTGTTGACGATGTGGCCGACGTAGGCCGGGTCGGCGGCGGCGGCCTCGAGCATCATCGGCGTGAACACGCGCACGCCGTGGGCCACACCCCAGAGGTTGACGCCCAGCACCCACTGCCAGTCCTTGACGCTGCTCTCCCAGATCAGCCCGCCGGCGCCGACACCGGCGTTGTTGAAGACGAAGTGCGGCGCACCGAATCGCTCGCGCACGACCGTACCGAGCGCCTCGACCTCGCCGGCCTGCGACACGTCGAGCCGGAACGGCAGCACCTCGGCGCCCAGAGCGGCGACCTCGCGCGCCGACAGCTCGAGCGCATCGGCCTGCACGTCGGCCATCACGACGTGCATGCCCTCGCGCGCAGCGATGCGCGAGCACTCGAGGCCGAAGCCCGACGCGGCGCCGGTGATGACCGCAGTGCGGCCTTTGAATTCCTTCATGGGCTGGTTTCCTTTCGGCTCCGAGGCGGGATGCACGGCGCACGCGCCGGCGCCGTGCCGCGAATCGTGTCGCGCGGTTTCAAGGCTGGTGCAGTCGGGCGCGCCCGATGATTGCGTCCAGGTCGCAGCCGGCGGGCAATGCGCCGAAGACGTCGCTGGCCTCGGCCAAGCGCGACGCGCAGAAGGCCGCGAACACCGCGTCGGTCGAATGCTGGCGCAGCAGCGCGGCCTGCAGCACGAGTGCGGTGTCGCGTGCCAGGCGGCGCGCCTGCGCCTCCTCGATGCCGGCGTTCAGCGCGTGCAGCACGCGCGCGAGCGCGGCGTCCAGCGCCGGATGGGCGCCCTGGGCCGGCGCCATTTCGTGCGCCAGCGCGTCGGCCACCGACGCGCCGCGCAGCGCGCGCAGCAGGTCCAGCGCCATGATGTTGGCCGCGCCCTCCCAGATCGAGTTCACCGGCATCTCGCGGTAGATGCGCGCCATCACGCCCTCGCCCTGCTCCTCGACGTAGCCATTGCCGCCCAGGCACTCCATCGCCTCCTGCGCGAAGCCGCTGCCGCGCTTGCAGATCCAGAACTTGGCGATCGGCGTGAGCACACGGCGGATCAGTGCCTCGTGGCCGTCGGCGTCGTGGCCGTTCTCGCTCGCGTCGACCGAGCGCGCCAGCCGCAGCGCCAGCGCGGTGGCGGCCTCGCTCTCGAGCGCCAGGTCGGCCAGCACGTTCTTCATCAGCGGCTGGTCGATCAGACGCTTGCCGAAGGCCTCGCGCTGCGCCGTGTGGTGCAGCGCGATCGACAGTGCCTGGCGCATCAGCGCGGCACTGCCGAGCGCGCAGTCCAGCCGCGTCAGCGCCCCCATCGCCAGGATCTGCGGCACGCCGCGGCCTTCCTCGCCGACGCGCCAGGCCAGTGCGCCGTTGAACTCGACCTCCGAGCTGGCGTTGGCCTTGTTGCCCAGCTTGTCCTTCAGGCGCTCGATGCGCATCGCGTTCAGACCGCCGCCGCACGACGCCGGCAGCCAGCGCGGCAGGAAGTAGCAGCTCAGCCCTGCCGGCGTCTGCGCCAGCACCAGGAAGGCGTCGCACATCGGCGCCGAGAGGAACCACTTGTGGCCCGTGATACGAAAGCGCGGCCCCCAGGCGTCGACGCCATCGGGCTCGGCGCGCGTAGTGTTGGCGCGCACGTCGGAGCCGCCCTGCTTCTCGGTCATGCCCATGCCCATCGTCAGCCCGGTCTTGCGTTCGAAGGGGATGAAGCGCTCGTCGTAGCGCGTGCTGGCCAGACCCGGACCCCAGTCGGCGTACAGCGCGGCGTTGGCGCGCAGCGCCGGCGTGACGGCGTAGCTCATCGAGATCGGGCACAGGATCGATGGCTCGACCTCGGTGAACAGCATGAAGGCCGCGGCACGCTCGACGTGGCCACCGGCCGGCCTCGACCATGGCGTGCCGTGCAGGCCATGGCGCATCGCCGTGGCCATCAGCGCGTGGTAACTGGCGTGGAACTCGACCTCGTCGATGCGGTGGCCGAAACGGTCGTGGCTCTTGAGTTGCGGCGTCTGGATGTTGGCCAGCCGCGCATGCCGCTGCAGCGTGGCCGAACCGACCTCGGCGCCGAGCGCCTCGAAGTGCGCCGCGTCGAAGCCGGGCAGGTTGAAACGCAGCGCATCCTGCAGCGCGCGGTTGCCGGTGAACAGGTTCACGTCGACCAGCGGCGTGCTCTGGTTGAAGACTTCATGGGTGGCGGTGTTGCTCATTGGGCTGTCCTCGTCGGCATGTGCGGGATGTCCGTCCTCGGGTGATTCGTCGCTGATGCCGACGAACGCGCGCCGGCGAGCGAAGCGTCGCGATCAGATCAACTTGACCAGCTGCTTGCCGAAGTTCCTGCCCTTGAGCAGGCCGAGGAAGGCTTCGGGCGCGGCGTCGATGCCCTGCGCGAGGGTCTCGCGGTACTTCAGCCTGCCGCCGGCCACCAGCGTGCCCAGCTCGGCCAGCGCCTCGGGCCAGAGGTCCATGTGCTCGCTGACGATGAAGCCCTCGACCTTCATGCGGTTCATCAGGATCAGTTGCGGCGCGCTCATCGGGATCGGCGCGCCGTTGTAGCCGCTGATCATGCCGCACATCGCGATGCGCGAGAACGCGTTGGCGCGCAGCATCACGGCGTCGAGGATCACGCCGCCGACGTTCTCGAAGTAGCCGTCGATGCCGTTCGGGCAGGCCGCCTTGAGCGCGGCCGAGAGCTCCTTCGGTCCGGGCTGCGCCTTGTAGTCGACGCAGGCATCGAAGCCCAACTCGTCGACGACATAGGCGCACTTCGGCGCGCCGCCGGCGAGGCCGACGGCACGCGCGCCACGCACCTTGGCCAGCTGCCCGACGACGCTGCCGACGGCGCCGCTGGCGGCGCTGACGACGACCGTCTCTCCCGGCTTGGGCGCGATGATCTTCGACAGCCCGTACCACGCCGTGACACCCGGCATGCCGACCGGGCCGAGGTAGGCCGAGAGCGCGATGTGCGTCGTGTCGACCTTCTGCAGCGCACCGCGCTGGCGCGCGTCGACGAGCTGGTACTGCTGCCAGCCGCCCATGCCGACGACCTTGTCGCCGACCGCGAACGCCGGATGCCTCGACGCCATCACCTCGCCGACGGTGCCGCCGATCATCACCTCGCCCAGCGGCTGCGGCGCGGCGTAGCTCTTGCCCTCGTTCATGCGGCCGCGCATGTACGGGTCCAGGCTCAGGTAGTGGTTGCGCACCAGCACCTGGCCGTCGGCCGGCTCGGGCACCGGCGTCTGGACCAGGCGGAAGTTGTCGACGGTCGGCTCGCCGCTCGGGCGCGAGGCCAGCACGATCTGCTTGTTGACGAGGGTGTTCATGGGGCCTCCTTGGGCGGGTCGGGGGGATGGGGAGCGGGTGCGCCGGAACGCCCGCGCGCTGACAGGCCGCGCAGGTACTTGAAGGTGCCGCTGGCACTGGCACACAGCGCGCCGCTGCCGTCGTGCAGCGTGCCTTCGCAGAACGCCAGTGTCGCGGTGCTGTGCAGCAGCCGGCCGACGGCGCGCAGCTGCCCCTGGGCCGGGCGCAGGAAACTCGTCTTCATCTCGATCGTCGCCACGCCGCTGCCCTGGCCGTGGCCGCTGCGCGCGGCGAGTGCCATCGCGACGTCGAGCATCGTCATCGAGACGCCGCCGTGCGCCACCTGCCAGGTGTTGAGGTGCGTTGGCGCGAGGTCGAGCCGCAGCTCGGATGCGCCGTCGCCGAAACGGTGCAACTCGACGCCGAGGGCCTCGACGAACGGCACCCGCATCGGGAACGTCAAGGGTGACCTGGCCTTCATCAACCCCCCGTGATGCACGAGACGCCGCCGTCGACGGCCAGGATCTGCCCGGTGATGTGCTTGCCGGCGGGCGACGCGAACAGCAGCGCCGCGCCCTTGAGGTCGTCGTCGTCGCCGAGTCGGCGCAGCGGCGCGTGGGCGGCGAGCTTGTCGGCGCCGAGCGCGTCGAGCGTGCCGCGCGTCATCTTGCTCGGGAAGAACCCCGGCGCGATCGCGTTGACGGTGATGCCGTGCTCGCCCCATTCGGCCGCCAGCGCGCGCGTGAAGTTGACGACGGCGCCCTTGCTGGTGTTGTAGGCCAGCGTCTCCATCCCCGGCGGATTGCCGCCGAGGCCGGCGATCGACGCCACGTTGATGATGCGGCCCCTCCGGTGCGGGATCATGCTGAGCCTGCCGATCGCCTGACTGAAGACGAAGACGCTGCGGATGTTCAGGTTCATCACCTTGTCCCAGGCTTCGAGCGGGTAGTCCTCGGCCGGCGCGCCCCACGCCGCACCGGCGTTGTTGACCAGGATGTCGACCGGCCCCAGCCGCTCGAGCGTCTCGGCGCAGACGCGCTGCGCCTGCTCGGGGTCGCTGGCGTCGGCGGCGATCCAGCGCGCATCGACGCCGCGCTGAGAGAGCTGCGCCACCGCCTGCTCGAGCTCGGCCGACTTGCGCGCGGTCAGCATGACCTTGGCGCCGGCCTCGCCGAGCGCCTCGGCGATCTGCAGCCCGAGGCCGCGCGAGCCGCCGGTGACGAGCGCGATGCGGCCGCTCAGGTCGAAGAGTTGCTGGACGGGGGTGCTCATCGTCGCCTCGCTGACATCGGGTTGGAGTTCAGAACCAGCCGTCCTGCATCTCGCGGCAGGTCGGGTTGCGCTCGGCGACGACGCCCAGCCAGGCGTCGATCCGGGGCAGCTCGTAGTCGAAGAAGTAGCGGCAGGCCTGCAGCTTGCCGCGCTGGAAGTCGGCACCGGCGCGGCCGCCGCCGCCGAGCAGCAGCGCGTTCGATGTCAGCGCGACATCGAGCCAGATCCACGCCAGCACCGCGTGGCCGAAGGCCTGCAGGTAGGGCGTGGCGTTGGCCAGCGCTTCTTCCGGCACCCCGGTGGACCAGGCGGCCCGGGTCGCCGCGCCGAGTCTCTGCCAGGCCGACGTCAGTGCGGCGGCGCATCCGGCCAGCGCGGCCACACCCTCGGCGCGCCGCGCGCTGTCGCTCACTTTGGACATCAGCAGCGTGAGCCCCGCGCCGCCGTCCATCACCACCTTGCGCCCCAGCAGGTCGAGCGCCTGGATGCCGTGCGTGCCTTCGTGGATCATGTTCAGGCGGTTGTCGCGCCAGTACTGCTCGACCGGGAAGTCGCGCGTGTAGCCGTAGCCGCCATGCACCTGGATCGCCAGGCTGTTGGCCTCGAGGCACCACTCGCTGGGCCAGCTCTTGGCGATCGGGGTCAGCACCTCGAGCAGCAGCGCGGCGTCGCGCGCCGCGGCGCTGCTGCCGGTGTGCTGCTCGTCGACCAGCCGCGCGCAGTACAGCTCGAGCGCCAGCGCGCCCTCGGCGTAGGCCTTCTGCGCCAGCAGCATGCGCTTGACGTCGGCATGCTCGATGATCGGCACCTGGGGAGTTGCCGCGTCCTTGCCGGCGGCACCCATCGGCCGGCCCTGCGGCCGCTGGCGCGCGTAGGCGAGCGAAGCCTCGTAGCCGGCGTAGCCCAGCATCGTCGCCGCCAGGCCGACGCCGATGCGCGCCTCGTTCATCATGTGGAACATGCAGCGCAGCCCGGCGCCGGCCGCGCCGACGCGGTAGCCGATCGCGCCAACCTTGCCGCCGGGGCGGAACCTGCCTTCGCCGAAGTTGAGCAGCGTGTTGGTCGTTCCGCGCCAGCCGCACTTGTGGTTCAGGCCGGCCAGCGCGACGTCGTTGCGCTCGCCGGTGAGTCGGCCGTCGGCGGCGACCAGCTTCTTCGGCACGATGAACAGCGAGATGCCGCGCGTTCCCGGCACCAGCCTGCCGTCGGGCCCGGGGATCTTGGCCAGCACCAGGTGGACGATGTTCTCGGTCAGCTCGTGCTCGCCGGCCGAGATCCACATCTTGTGGCCGGCAAGGCGGTAGCGCGGCCCGAGCGCGTCGGCCTCGAAGTCGGGGCCGTCGGGCAGTGCGCGGGTGGCGACGTCGGACAGGCTGGAGCCGGCCTGCGGCTCGGACAGGCACATCGTCCCCGACCAGCGGCCGGCGAACTCGTTGCGTGCGAAGACGCGCTGCTGCGCCGGGCTGCCGTGGGCCATCAGCAGGTTGGCGTTGCCGGTGGTCAGCATGCCCGCGCCGATGCTCACCGAGGCCTTGGCGAAGAACGCGTTGGCCGCTGCCTCCAGCGTATAGGGCAGTTGCATGCCACCGACGTCGTAGTCCTGCGCCGCACTGAGCATGCCGCTGGCGGCGTAGGCGGCCCAGGCGTCGTGCGTGGCCTGCGGCAGGATCACGCGCTCGCCATGCTCATCCGTGACGACGCGCGGCTCCTCGGTGTCGACCAGACGGTTGAACGGCGCGTACCTGTCGCGCGCGATGCGCTCGCAGGTGTCGAGCACCTGCGTGAAGGTTTCGGGCGAATGGTCCGCGAAGCGATCGCGCGCGGTCAGCGCCGCGACGTCGAGCCAGTCGTCGAGCAGGAAGTCGAGGGTGGCACGCATGTCGTGTTCCGATGGCGCATCCGTGGGTGATCGCGTCGCAGCCGGCGCCGCGCCGGGTCAGCCGGCCGCCGGCGGGGCGTCGCCGAGCTTGACGATCGTGCCCTGCGCGACCGCACAGAGCTGCTCGGCGCCGGAGCGCACGGCAAACACGTCGCAGCGGCACACGGCCTGCATCCTGCCGACGTGCAGCGCTTCGGCGCGCGCGATCAGCCGCTCGCCGAGTGCCGGCCGCAGGTAGTTGATCTTGAACTCCGCCGTCACCACCGGCGCGCGCAGTGCCGTGCCGCCGGCGTAGGTCAGCGCGTTGTCGGCCAGGTAGCCGAGCACGCCGCCATGCGCGAAACCGTGCTGCTGCTTCAACTCGTCGCGCAGCGCCAGCGCCAGCGTGCAGTGGCCCGGTCGCAGCGCGTCGAGCTCGGCGCCGAGCAGCACCGAGAACGCCTGCTGGCCGAGCACCTCGCGGCCGAGCGCGAGCAAGCCTTGCTCCTCCCCGGAGGTCATCGCCGCTGCAGTCGACGGGCGGGCGCTGTCGCGCCGCGTCAGAGCACCTCGAAGACGCCCGCCGCGCCCATGCCGCCGCCGATGCACATCGTCACGCAGACGCGCCTGGCGCCGCGCCGCCTGCCTTCGATCAGCGCGTGGCCGGTCAGGCGCTGGCCGCTGACGCCGTAGGGGTGGCCGACCGCGATCGCGCCACCGTCGACGTTGAGCCGCTCCATCGGGATGCCGAGCTTGTCGACGCAGTACAGCACCTGCACCGCGAAGGCCTCGTTCAACTCCCACAGGTCGATGTCGTCGACCTTCAGTCCCAGGTGCGCCAGCACCTTGGGCACCGCCACCGCCGGGCCGATGCCCATCTCGTCGGGCTCGCAACCGGCCACCGCGAAGCCGAGGAAGCGCCCGAGCGGCTTCAGGCCCTTGCGCTCGGCGTAGCGGTCGCTGACCACCACGCAGGCGCCGGCGCCGTCGCTGAACTGGCTGGCGTTGCCGGCCGTGACGACGCCGCCCGGCAGCGCCGGGCGGATGCCCACCACGGCCTCATAGGTCGTGCCCGGGCGCAGCCCCTCGTCGACGCTGACCGTGATCTCCCGGCTGCGCAGCCCGAGCTTGGGGTCGGCCACGCCGGCGGTGACGGTGATCGGCGCGATCTCGTCCTTGAAGCGGCCGGCTTCCTGCGCGGCGCAGGCCTTCTGCTGGCTCTCGACGCCGAAGTGGTCCATCCGCTCCTTGGCGATGTGGTAGCGCTGGGCGACGTTCTCGGCGGTCTGCAGCATCGACCAGTAGATACCGGGCTTGTTCTGCTGCAGCCAGCCCTCGAACAGCATGTGCCTGTTCATCTCCTGCTGCACGCACGAGATGCTCTCGACGCCGCCGGCGACGAAGACCTCGGCCTCGCCGGCGATGATGCGCTGCGACGCCATCACGATGGTCTGCAGACCGCTCGAGCAGAAACGGTTCACGGTGACGCCGCTGACCGTCACCGGCAGCCCGGCACGCAGCGCGGCCTGGCGCGCGATGTTCATGCCGGTGGCGCCCTCGGGGTTGGCGCAACCCATCAGCACGTCCTCGACCTCGGCCGCCTCGATGCCGGCGCGCTCGATCGCGTGCCTGATCGCATGGCCGCCGAGCGTGGCGCCGTGGGTCATGTTGAAGCCCCCCTTCCAGCTCTTGGCCAGGGGCGTGCGGGCAGTGGAGACGATGACGGCTTGGGTCATGTTGGATCCTAGGGTTCGGGGTGGAGCGGGTTCAGCTCAGGCGCCTGCCTTCGGCCACCCGCCGCAGCAACAGCGGCGCGGGTTGCCAGAAGGCCGCGTCGTCGTGCGGGTTGGCGGCGAAGCGCTTCATCGTCTGCACCACGTTGTACAGGCCGACGCTGTCGGCATAGCACAGCGGGCCACCACGGTAGAGCGGGAAGCCGTAGCCGGTGAGGTAGACCATGTCGATGTCGCTGGCCTTGTTGGCGATGCCTTCCTCGAGGATATGCGCGGCCTCGTTGACGAGCGAATACACCAGCCGGTGCACGATCTCGTCGTCACTGACCTTGCGCGGCGTGATGCCGATGCTCCTGCGGTAGTCCTCGATCATCTTCTCGACCAGCGGCGAGACGATCGCGTTGCGCTTGCCGGGTTGGTAGTCGTACCAGCCAGCGCCGGTCTTCTGGCCGAAGCGGCCCAGTTCGCACAGCAGGTCGGCGGTCTTGCTGTAGCGCAGATCGGGACGCTCTACCGCGCGGCGCTTGCGGATCGCCCAGCCGATGTCGTTGCCGGCCAGGTCGCCCATGCGGAACGGGCCCATCGCGAAGCCGAACTTCTCGATCGCCTTGTCCACCTGCTGCGGCGTGCAGCCCTCGTCAAGCAGGAAGCCGGCCTGGCGACCGTACTGCTCGATCATGCGGTTGCCGATGAAGCCGTCACAGACGCCCGAGACCACCGCGGTCTTGCGGATCTTCCTGGCCAGCGCCATCACGGTGGCGAGCACGTCCTTGGCCGTGGCCTTGCCGCGCACGACTTCGAGCAGCTTCATGACATTGGCCGGGCTGAAGAAGTGCGTGCCGATCACGTCCTGCGGCCGCTGCGTGAAGCCGGCGATCCTGTTCAGATCGAGCGTCGAGGTGTTCGACGCCAGGATCGCCCCCGGCCTGGCCACCGCGTCGAGCTGCCTGAACACCGCCTCCTTGACGCCGAGTTCCTCGAACACCGCCTCGATGACCAGGTCGGCATCCTTCAGGTCGGCGTAGTCCAGCGTCGTCTTCAGCAGCGCCATGCGTTGCGCGTACTTTTCGGCAGACAGCTTGCCCTTCCTGACCTGCGCCTCGTAGTTCTTGCGGATGACGCCGACGCCACGGTCGAGCGCCTCCTGCTTCATCTCGAGGATCGTCACCGGGATGCCGGCGTTGAGGAAGTTCATCGAGATGCCGCCGCCCATCGTGCCGGCGCCGATGACGCCGACCTTGTTGATCGCTCGCGTCGGCGTGTCGGCCGGAACATCAGGGATCTTGCTCGCCGCGCGTTCGGCGAAGAACGCGTGGCGCAACGCAGCGCTCTCGTTCGACAGCATCAGGTTCTTGAAGATGCGCAATTCCTCGGCCAGGCCGTCGTCGATGCGCATGGTCAGCGACGCCGCCACCGCATCCACCGCGGCCGCGGGCGCCGGGAAGTTCCTTGCCATGCCCTTGATCGTGTTGCGGGCGAACTGCAGGTAGCCGTCCGGGTTGGGATGGCTGGCTTTCAGGTTGCGCACGAGCGGCAGCGGTCGCGAGTCGGCCACGCTGCTGGCAAACGCGACGGCGCCGGCGAGAAGTTCGCCATCGATCAGCTTGTCGAACAGCTTCTGCCCGGGCAGCGCCGCGAGCACCTCGCTCTTGACCGGCTCGCCGGTCGCGATCATGTTCAACGCGGTCTCGACACCGAGCACGCGCGGCAGGCGCTGCGTGCCGCCGGCACCCGGGATCAACCCGAGCTTGACCTCGGGCAGCGCGATCGCCGCGCCCGCCGACGCGACGCGATAGTGGCAACCCAGCGCCAGCTCGAGCCCGCCGCCCATGCACACCGAATGCACCGCCGCCACGACCGGCTTGGTGCAGGCCTCCACGAGCCGGATCACGGTGTGCAGGTTGGGCTCGGCCAGCGCCTTGGGCGAGTCGAACTCGCGGATGTCGGCGCCGCCGGAGAACGCCTTGCCGGCGCCGGTGATCACGATCGCCCTGACTGTCGCGTCGCCTTCGGCGCGTTCGATGCCGTCGGCGATGCCGCGACGCGTCTCGTAGCCCAGGCCGTTGACCGGCGGGTTGTTCAGCGTGATGACGGCCACCCCGTCGCGCAGGTCGTAGCTGGCACTCATGGAATCCCTTTCGGCACGCTCAGGTGCGAAGAACTGGCGAGAAAAGCACGATCGTTCGATATTAGACAGGAACCCGGCCTGCCGATGTCCCTGGTGCGACAGGCGCGGCCGCTGCCGCCCCGGCGTCGAACCTTACACCTCGAGCCACTCCTTGCGCACGTAGGCGTTGGCCTTCAGGTCGTCGGGGCTGCCCTCGAAGACGATCTGGCCGTGCCCCATCACCAGGCAACGTTCGCAGACCTGCAGCGCGATCGTCAGCTTCTGCTCGACGAGCAGCACCGCGACGCCGCGGCGGCGGATCTCGCACAGGTATTCGGCCACCTGCTCGACGATCTTCGGCGCCAGCCCTTCGGTCGGCTCGTCGATCATGATCAGGTCGGGGTCGCCCATCAGCGTGCGGCACAGCGTCAGCATCTGCTGCTCGCCGCCCGAGAGCACGCCGGCCTCGATGGACTGGCGCTCCTTCAGCCGCGGGAACATCGAGTACATGTCGTCGAAGCTCCAGCGCGGCCTGGCCTTGCCGCGCAGCCGCCTGGACTTCTGGCCGAGCAGCAGGTTCTGGTGCACGGTGAGCTTCGGGAAGATGTCGCGGCTCTCGGGCACGTAGCCGATGCCCAGGTGCGCGATCTGGAAGGCCTTGCGGCCCAGGATCGGCTGCCCGCGCCAGCTCACCCCACCGCTGCCGTCGACCAGGCCCATGATGGTCTTGACCGTCGTCGAGCGCCCCGACCCGTTGCGCCCGAGCAGGCTGACGATCTCGCCCGCCTGCACCGCGAAGGTCACGCCGTGCAGCACGTGGCTCTTGCCGTAGAAGGCGTGGAGTTGGTCGAGCTCGAGCATCGCTTGGCCGCTCAGTGCCCCGCCGCCTGGCGCGCGACCTGCGCTTCGGCCAGCGCCGAGCCCAGGTAAGCCTCCTGCACGCGGGCGTTGGCACGCACCGCCTCGGGCGTGTCGAAGGCGATGACCTCGCCGTAGACCAGCACCGCGATCTTGTCGGCCAGACCGAACACCACCCCCATGTCGTGCTCGACCGTCAGCAGCGTCTTGCCGACCGTAACGTCGCGGATCAACTGGACGAAGCGCGTCGTCTCGCTGCGGCTCATGCCGGCGGTCGGCTCGTCGAGCAGGATCACGTCCTGGCCGCCGGCAATCGTGATGCCGATCTCGAGCGCGCGCTGCTCGGCGTAGGTCAGGTTCATCGCCAGGTGGTCGCGCCGGCGCGTCAACTTCAGCATCTCGAGGACTTCCTCGGCGCGGTCGTTGGCGTCGGTGAGGTCGGCCAGGAATTTCCAGAATGCGTAGCGGTGGCCGGTGGCCCACAGCACCGCACAGCGGATGTTCTCGAACACCGACAACCGCGTGAACAGGTTGCTGACCTGGAAGCTGCGCGCCAGACCGCGGCGATTGATCTCGAACGGCGTCAGGGCGTCGATGCGCTGGCCGTTCAGCCGGATCTGGCCGCTGCTGGGGCCGAAGCGGCCGCTGATCAGGTTGAACAGCGTCGACTTGCCGGCGCCGTTGGGGCCGATGATGGCCACGCGCTCCCCCGCGCGCACCTGCAGGTTCGCGCCGCGGATGATCTCGGTTCTGCCGAAACTCTTGCGCACGTCGACCAGCTCGACGGCGAACTCAGCGTGGCGCGCGCCGCTCACGACGCCTCCCTGCGCTTGATCTCGACCTCGATCTCCTCCTGGATCGCGCCCCACTCGCGGCCGAAGGCGCGCCGCGCCAGCTCGAACATCGCCACACCGACGGCCAGCACGAAGACCGCGCCGACCCAGCTGTCGACACCGCGGGCGTCGAGCGTGACGCCGAGGAATCGCATCGACGGCCCGAGCGCGGCGTTGAGCTGCAGGTGGTAGAGCATCTCGATCATCACCGCCGCGCCGAGCAGCGCCACCAGCGCGGCCCCACCCAGCGCCAGGTAGGCGACCCAGATGCGGCGCAGCTTGCCGAAGGCAGCCAGCCGCAGGTTCATCATGATCAGGCTGGCCAGCCCGCCCGGCGCATACATCACCATCACCAGGAAGATGATGCCGAGGTAGAGCAGCCAGGCCTTGGTCCACTCCGACAGCAGCACCAGCGCGACCACCATCAGCACCGCGCCCAGGATCGGCCCGAAGAAGAAGGTGGCGCCACCGAGGAAGACGAACAGCAGGTAGGTGCCCGAGCGCGCCGCGCCGACGACCTCGGCGGTGACGATCTCGAAGTTGATCGCGCCCAGGCCGCCGGCGATGCCGGCGAAGAAGCCCGAGATCATGAACGCCAGGTAGCGCACGCGCTGGGTGCTGTAGCCGATGAACTCGACGCGCTCGGGGTTGTCGCGCACGGCGTTGAGGATGCGACCGAGGGGGGTGCGCGTCAGCGCGTACATGGCGGCGGTGCAGGCGAAGCAGTAGAGCGCGATCAGGTAGTAGACCTGGATCTGCGGCCCGAAGCTGATGCCCAGCGACGGCTTGCCGATCACGCGATTACCCGAGATGCCGCCCTCGCCGCCGAAGAACTCGGGGATCATCAGCGACATCGACCACACCAGCTCGCCGACGCCGAGCGTGATCATCGCGAAGGTGGTACCCGCCTTGCGCGTCGTCACCCAGCCCAGCAGCGCGGCGAAGAGCAACCCGCCGAGGCCACCGACCAGCGGCACCAGCGCCACCGGCAGGGCCAGCGTCCCGCTGGCCACCAGGTTGAGCGAGTGGATCGCGAGGAAGGCGCCGAGCCCGCTGTAGACCGCGTGGCCGAAGCTGAGCATGCCGCCCTGGCCGAGCAGGATGTTGTAGGCCAGGCAGACGATGATCGCGATGCCCATCTGCGACAGCATCGTCTGCCCGAAGCTGCTGCTCCAGAGCCACGGCGCGACCGCGAGCACGAACGCGAAGCCGCCCCAGATCAGCCAGCGGCCGACGTTGTAGGGTCGGAAGTGGAAGTGCGGCCGCTGCGCGTGGATCGTCACGGGTGTCAGCCTTCGCGCGTGCCGAGCAGCCCCTTGGGCCGCAAGATCAGGATCAGCACCAGCAGCAGGTAGGGCAGGATCGGCGCCGCCTGCGCCAGCGTGATGCGCAGCAGCGGCCAGCCCGGGCTGGCCGGGCCGACCTGGCCGCCGAGGCGGTTGATGGCGTCGGCCAGCGAGGCGTCGACGGTCAGCGGCAGCGTCTGCACGAGGCCGATCAGCAGCGAGGCGACGAAGGCACCGGCGAGCGACCCCATGCCGCCGACCACGACGACGACGAAGATGATCGAGCCGACGACCGCAGCCATGGCGGGCTCGGTGATGAAGGTCACGCCGCCGATCACCCCGGCCAGTCCGGCCAGTGCGCAGCCGCTGCCGAAGACCAGCATCAGCACGCGCGGCACGTTGTGGCCGAGTGCCTCGGCCATCTGCGGATGCGTCAGCGCGGCCTGGATCACCAGGCCGATGCGGGTGCGCGTCAGCAGCAGCCACAGCGCCACCAGCATCAGCACCGCGACCAGCATCATGAAGGCGCGCGTCATCGGGAAGCGCGAACACTTGGCGGCCTGGCACAGCGCGTCGGACGCCGCACCCGCCACCAGCGACAGCCCGCTGGCGGGCGACTGCACGATCGTGAATGCCGGCCCCTGCAGCAGCGCCGGCGGATCGAATGCCAGCGGCGTGCGCCCCCACACCAGTTGCACCACCTCGAGCACGACATAGGACAGGCCGAACGTGATCAGCAACTCGGCGACGTGGCCGAACCTGTGCACCCGCCGCAGCGAGAAGCGCTCGAACCCGGCGCCGAGCAGCCCCACCGCCAGCGGCGCGACCAGCAGCGCCGGCCAGAAGCCCAGCACGCCGGCGAGCGTGTAGGCGACGTAGGCGCCGATCATGTAGAAGCTGGCGTGGGCGAAGTTCAGCACGCCCATCATGCTGAAGATCAGCGTCAGCCCGGAGCTGAGCATGAACAGCAGCAAGCCGGAGCTGATGCCGTTGAGCAGGTTGATGACGATCTGGTCCACCGCTCAGGCGTCCGTGTCGTTCGGTTCAGTTCGGCCCGTCGGAGCGCGCCAGGCCAGGCCGGCAG